>NC_010511.1:3887500-4067500 GCF_000019365.1 Methylobacterium sp. 4-46
CTGGTGGCGGCAGCTCGTCCCGTCCGCCACCACGAGGTCGTCCGGGTCCGCCCGCCGCAGGGCCGGAAACAGCGACAACTCCGCCATCGCCACCGAGGCGTCGTAGGTCGCCGCGCCGTACCCGAAGGCGCCCGCCATGCCGCAGCAGCTCGATTCGATCAGCCGCAGGTCGAGCCCCGGCACCTGGCGCAGCACCGTCTCGACCGCCCCCATCGCCCCGAAGGCCTTCTGGTGGCAGTGGCCGTGCAGGTGCGCCACGCGCCCGCCCTGGTCCGCGAGCGGAAGGGCGATCCGGCCGGCCGCGAGGTCGGCGGCGAGCAACTCCTCGAACAGCAGGCTCGCCGCCGCGAGCTCCGCCGCCTCGGCGGGGGGCAGCAGGGCCGCGAACTCGTCGCGCAGGGTGAGCAGGCAGGAGGGTTCGAGCCCCACCACCCGGGCGCCCGCCCGCACGAAGGGCAGCAGCGCGTCGAGGGTGCGGCGCGCCTCGGCCCGGGCCCGGGGCACGTCGCCCACCGACAGGTAGGTGCGCCCGCAGCAGAGCGGGCGGGCGCCGCCCGGCGCCGCCACCCGGTGCAGGCGGTAGCCCGCGCGGCGCAGCACCGTCTCGGCCGCCTCCAGGTTCTCGCGCTCGAAGGCCCGGTTGAAGGTGTCGGCGAACAGCACGACGTCGCGGAAATCCCCGGCGACGTCGGCCGGATGCGCCACCTCCCCGGCCTCCGCGAAGGGGCGGCGCCAGCGCGGCAGCGCGCGCCGGGCCGAGAGGCCGAGATGCCGCTCGCCGAGCCGCGCCAGCGCCGGCACCCGGTTGCGCAGGTTCAGGAGCGGCGCCAGCCGGGCCGCCAGCCCGGCGTAGCGCGGCAGGTGCGCCACCAGCCGCTCGCGCAGGGGCAGCCCGTGGCGGGCGTGGTAATGGTGGAGCACCTCGATCTTCATGCGGGCCATGTCGACGCCGGTCGGGCATTCCCGCCGGCAGCCCTTGCAGGAGACGCAGAGGTCGAGGGCGCGCTTGGTCTCCGGGGCGGTCAGGGCGTCCGGCCCGAGCTGGCCCGAGAGGGCGAGCCGCAG
Source organism: Methylobacterium sp. 4-46 (assembly GCF_000019365.1). GTDB lineage: Bacteria > Pseudomonadota > Alphaproteobacteria > Rhizobiales > Beijerinckiaceae > Methylobacterium. Next base: position 3,888,566 of record NC_010511.1, read on the forward strand.
CGTGTTGGCGCGCCCGCGCGTCAGGTGCTCCTCGGAGCGGGTCGCCCGGTAGGAGGGGCACATCACGCCCCCCGCCAGGGACCGGCAGGTGCCGTTGTTGTTGCACATCTCGACCGCGCCGCCGAGCCCGCCCCAGGCCGACCAGTCGAGGGCGGGCGCCGGCGCCGCGACCCGGTAGCCCGCGGGGAAGCGCATCAGGCCGCGGTCGTCCATCCGCAGGGGCCGGACGATCTTGCCGGGATTGAGGCGGTTCTCCGGGTCGAAGGCGTCCTTGACCGCCTCGAAGGCGCGGGTCAGCCGCGGCCCGAACAGGGGCGCGATGAACTCGGAGCGCGAGATCCCGTCGCCGTGCTCGCCCGAATACGAGCCCTTGAAGCGGCGCACCAGGTCGGCGGTCTCCTCCGCGATGGCCCGCATCGCGGCGATCCCGGCCTCCTGCTTGAGGTTGAGGATCGGCCGCACGTGCAGGCAGCCGACCGAGGCGTGGGCGTACCACGTGCCCCTCGTGCCGTGGCGGGCGAAGAGGGCCGTCACCGCGTCGGTGTAGTCGGCGAGGTGCTCCAGGGGCACCGCGCAATCCTCGATGAAGGAGACGGGCTTCGCGTCGCCGCGCATCGACATCATGATGTTGAGGCAGGCCTCGCGCATGCCCCAGACGGTGCGCTGGCGGGCGGGCTCCACCACCGGCACGACCGCCCCGGCGAAGCCGTGATCGGCCATGCAGGCGTCGAGGCGGGCGAGGTCGCGCGCGAGCGCGGCCTCGGATTCGCCGGCGAACTCGACGAGGAGCAGGCAGTCGGGCCGCCCCCGCGCGATGTCGGCGAGCGTCGCGCGGAAGAGCGGGATGTCGGCGCCGAGCACCAGCACGTTGTTGTCGACGAGCTCCACCGCCACCGGATCGAGGGCGACCAGGGCCGGCACCGTCTCCATGGCGGCCCGGAACGACGGGAAGTGGCACACCCCCATCACCCGGTGGGCGGGCAGGCGGGCGAGCCGCAGGGTGACGGCGGTCGTCGCCGCGAGCGTGCCCTCCGAGCCGACGAGGAGGTGGGCGAGGTTCGGGCGCTCGGCCAGCAGCGCGTCGAGATTGTAGCCGCCGACCCGCCGCTGCACCTTCGGGAACCGGGCCTCGATCTCGTCCCGCTCGGCCTCGGCGAGGCGCCGCATCCGCGCGGCGAGGTCCTCCGCCCCGGGCGCGCCCTCGGCGGAGAGCGAGAAGGCGGTGCCGTCCGCGCGCAGGCCGTCGAGGCCGAGCACGTTGTCGACCATCTTGCCGTAGCGCAGCGAGCGGGCGCCGCAGGAATTGTTGCCCACCATGCCGCCGATGGTGCAGCGGCTCGCCGTCGAGGGCTCGACGGGGAAGAACCAGCCATCCGCCTTCAGCCGCGCGTTGAGGCGCTCCAGCACCGTCCCGGGCTCGACCGTGACGGTGCCGGCGGCCGGATCGTAGGCCAGCACCCCGTCGAGGTGGCGCGAGCAATCGACGACGAGCCCCGCGCCGATCGGCTGCCCGTTCTGCGAGGTGCCCCCGCCCCGCATGACGACCGGGACCTCGTGCTCGGCCGCGACCGCGAGCACGGCGGCGATGTCGGCGCGGGTCCGCGGCAGCACCACGCCGCGCGGCATGATCTGGTAGATCGAGGCGTCGGTGGCGTAGCGCCCGCGGTCGAAGGCGCCGAACAGCACCTCGCCCGAGACGGCCTCGCGCAGGCGCCGCTCCAGGGGCGCCGAGGACCCCGCCTCCCGACCCGCCGCCCCCGGATTGCCCAGAGACCCGTGCATCGCCCCCTCCCCTGCCGCCGCGGGCCGGCCGCCGGCTCTTGCCTCTGCCGCATACATAATACAAAATTCAGATCACGCCAAAACCGCAGGCCGACAGCCGGGAGGACCCTCATGACGCACGCGCCGGGCCGCCACTTCCTGCAGATTCCGGGACCGACCAACACGCCGCTGCCGGTCCTCGCCGCGATCGCCAGGCCGACCATCGACCATCGCGGGCCGGACTTCGCCCGGCTCGGCCGCACGGTGCTGGCGGAGATCCGGCCGGTCTTCGGCACGACCAACCCGGTGGTGATCTACCCGGCCTCCGGCACCGGCGCCTGGGAGGCGGCGCTCGCCAACACGCTGTCGCCCGGGGACCGGGTGCTGATGTTCGAGACCGGCTGGTTCGCGACCCTCTGGAGCCGCCTCGCCAAGCGCCTCGGGATCGAGGCGGAATTCCTGAAGGGGGATTGGCGCTCGGGCGTCGACGCGGCCGCCATCGAGGCGCGCCTCGCCGAGGATGCGGGCCACGCCATCAAGGCGGTCTGCATCGTCCACAACGAGACCTCGACGGGGGTGACCTCGAACGTGGCGGCGGTGCGCCGGGCGCTCGACCAGGCGCGCCACCCGGCCCTGCTCCTCGTCGACGCGATCTCGTCGCTCGGCTCGATCGATTACCGGCACGACGCGTGGGGCGTCGACGTCACCATCGCGGGCTCGCAGAAGGGGCTGATGCTGCCGCCCGGCCTGTCCTTCAACGCGGTCTCGGACAAGGCGCTGGCCGCGTCGCGGTCGGCGCGGCTGCCGAACTCCTACTGGAACTGGGAGGAGATGCTGGCCGCGAACGCCACCGGCACCTTCCCCTACACGCCTTCCACGAACCTGCTGCAGGGGCTGGCGGTGGCCCTGGAGATGCTGCGGGCCGAGGGCCTGCCGGCGGTCTTCGCCCGCCACGACCGCGCCGCGGCGGCGACCCGGGCCTGCGTGGCCCATTGGGGCTTCGAGATCCAGTGCCGCAATCCGGAGGACTATTCCTCGGCGCTGACCGCGGTGCGCCTGCCCGAGGGCCACTCGGCGGATGCGCTGCGGGCCGAGATCCTGGAGCGCTGCAACATGTCGCTCGGCAACGGCCTCGGGCCGCTGGCCGACCGGGTCTTCCGCATCGGCCACCTGGGCGATTTCCACGACCTGATGGTCACCGGGACGCTGGCCGGCGTCGAACTGGGCCTGCGGATCCGCGGCATCCCGCACCGCCCGGGCGGCGTCGAGGCCGCCCTGCAGGTGCTCGCCGGCAACGCCGGCCCGGCGGCGCTCGCGGCGGAGTGAGGGGGGCGAGGGCTCAGCCCTCGCCGGGACCTCACCCGGCCGGCCGCCGGCGCGGCGCGGCCTCGCCCTCCCGCGCCGCGGCCTCGGCTTGGGCCTCGACTTGGGCCCCGACTTGGGCCTCGGCTTGGGCTGCGGCCTCGGCTTGGGCCTCCGCCCGGGCCGCGATCTGCGCCCGCGCCGCCGCCAGCACCGGGCCGGCCACCGCCAGCGGCGCGCAGGCCGCCTCGTAGGTCAGCGGCAGGAAGACCGGGTGCAGGCGCGTCACCCCGCCCGCCTCCTCGAAATCCGCCCGCTGCCCGGCATCGAGGTAGCTCTCGCAGGGCACGCCCTCGGCCAGGACCACGTCGTGCAGGTCGAGTTCCACGTGCAGGTACTCCACCTCGGCCACGGCCTCCACCGCCACGCCGCGCCCGTCGACCAGCAGGCCGGCCGGGATCAGGTGGCCGGCGAACAGCACCCCGTGGCCGGGCGAGAGCAGGAGGTCGCGCTCCGGCAGGCCCGGCGCCAGGGCCCCGGCCCGGATCCGCACCGGGCGGACGCGGTCGGGGCGGGGATGGGCGTCGGGGCGCAGGCGGCGGCGCCCGATCCAGACCACCGGCCGGGCCTCGCCGGCGGCGGTGAGGAGGCGGTCGCCGACCGCGAGATCCTCGACGCGGCGCGCGCCCGTGAGCGTGAGCAGGCGGGTGCCGTGGGTGAAGCATTCGGGGCCGGTGGCGCCGGTGGCCCCGGCCGGTCCGGTGCTCCCGGTCGCGCCGGTGGCTCCGGCGGTGCCCGTCGCCCCGGCCGCCCCCGTCGCGCCGGTCGTGCCGCCGGCGCCCGTGGCCCCAGCGGGACCGGTCGCGCCCGCGGCGCCCGTGCTGCCGGTCGCCCCGGCAGCGCCGTCCCTGCCCGTGGCACCCCTCGCGCCGTCCGCGCCGGTGGCACCCGTCGCGCCCGCGGCGCCGGTGCTGCCGGCCGACCCCGTCGCACCGATTCCGGTCGCGCCGGTCGCACCCGCAGCCCCCATGCTGCCGGTCGCCCCGGTGGCGCCGTCCCTGCCCGTGGCACCCCTCGCGCCGTCCGCGCCCGTGGCGCCGGTTGCGCCTGCGGCCCCCGTGCTGCCGGTCGCCCCGGCAGCGCCGTCCCTGCCCGTGGCGCCCCTCGCGCCATCTGCGCCCGCGGCGCCGGTGCTGCCAGCCGACCCCGTCGCGCCGATTCCGGTCGCGCCGGTCGCACCCGCAGCCCCCGTGCTGCCGGTCGCCCCCGCGGCGCCGTCCCTGCCTGTGGCGCCCCTCGCGCCGTCCGCGCCGGTGGCACCCGTCGCGCCCGCGGCGCCGGTGCTGCCGGCCGACCCCGTCGCACCGATTCCGGTCGCGCCGGTCGCACCCGCAGCCCCCATGCTGCCGGTCGCCCCGGTGGCGCCGTCCCTGCCCGTGGCACCCCTCGCGCCGTCCGCGCCCGTGGCGCCGGTCGCACCCGCAGCCCCCGTGCCGCCGGTCGCCCCGGCAACGCCGTCCCTGCCCGTGGCGCCCCTCGCGCCATCTGCGCCGGTGGCACCCGTTGCGCCCGCGGCGCCGGTGCTGCCGGCCGCTCCCGTGCCGCCGGTTGCGCCTGCGGCCCCTGTGCCGCCGGTCGCCCCCGCGGCGCCGTCCCTGCCCGTGGCGCCCCTCGCGCCGTCCGCGCCGGTGGCACCCGTCGCGCCCGCGGCGCCGGTGCTGCCGGTCGCGCCCCCGGCGCCATCCGCGCCCGCGGCGCCGGTCGCGCCCGTGGTCCCCGCCGTGCCCGTCGCCCCCGTCGCACCGGCGGATCCCGTCGCACCGGTCGCGCCCGCGGCGCCGGTCGCGCCATCCGATCCCGTGGCGCCGGTCGCCCCCGCGCCCGTCGCGCCTGTGGCTCCGGTCGCCCCCGCGCCCGTGGGGCCCGTGTCTCCCGTCGCACCGGTCGCGCCTGTGGCGCCTGTGGCGCCCGCTCCCGTGGCGCCCGTCGCACCGGCCGTGCCCGTCGCGCCGGTGGAGCCCGCGGCCCCGGTCGGCCCGGTCGCGCCCGTGCCCGTGGCGCCGGTGGCCCCTGTCGCGCCTGTGGCTCCGCTCCCCGTTGCGCCAGTGGCGCCCGTTGCGCCCGTTGCGCCGCTGGCACCTGTCGGCCCGGGTGCGCCCCCTCCGGCCGTGACGGTGACATTCGAGAAGACGAGCTTCGCGTAATTCACGTCATAGTTCGCTCCACCCAAACCGTTTGCCTTGTCGACGCCGCCAGCACTAAGTGTTGCGGACGCGCCGGTATCCTGGCCATTCGAATTGTAGACTGCTGAACTGGTGAGGCTCGTCGGTGCTGGTGAATTAAAGTAGGTTGGATTTTCGATGATGGCGGTGAAGCTGCGGCCGCTTCCGACGGTCGCCGTGGTTGTCAGCGAGAAATATGCGGAAGTTCCTGTGGTGCTGCCTGAGGGTGTAAAGTAATATCCTGAAGATCCAATAAAATTAGATGCAGACAGGGTCGATGTGCCGGTCGTGTCATAAAGAAGTACGATGCCTGAATTCGAAACTGCATTTGTTAGGGGCTGTACGAAATTTGCCGTTACCGTGATCGTTCCGTAGGCCATCGAACCCGATCCCCAAATGTTCCGCCGCCGCTTGTGCGGCGTTGCCGACAGCAAAGGTGGCGAAGGGGACCGTCACGCGGAGGACGCGATTTCGCCAGCCGGCCCCGCCGAATGACCTTGATCTCTTCCGTTCGGAGAGATTGGTGGTCAAGTCCTGTGAGCGGGATGGGAGCGGATGTTCGCCAGATCAGTGAGACGTGTTGCCGAAAAGGCATAATTCCTTTAATACGAATACATAGTGTGAGTTTATACATATGCTGGTATATAGTAACTTTGGCTTCGTCGGCTACCATGATGGCGATTTCAGCGCGATCATGAGAGAGGTGACAGTTTTATAAACTGCATGTGGACTTGAATGATATAATCAGCTAGGAGGACGCGGTGCACAGGAGCGGTCCTGTTGCTGTGCATGGTGTCCCGTGGTTTCTCTTAACTTCCGTGTATCTTTAAAAGGAGGTGGGTATGACGGCGCTATATGTTGGTCAAATCACGCTGTTTGCCGGGAATTTTGCTCCCAGAAATTGGGCGTTCTGCAATGGCCAGATCATGCAGATTGCGCAGCACCCAGCGCTGTTCGCGATTCTCGGCAACACCTACGGCGGCGATGGAAAGACGACCTTCGCCTTGCCTGATCTGCGCGGTCGCGTGCCGCTGCATCCCGGCCAAGGGGCCGGCCTGTCGAGTTACGTGCTCGGCCAGCATGCGGGGACCGAGACTGTGACGCTCGGCGTCCAGCAGATCCCCGCGCATTCGCACAAGATCACTGGGGACGCGACCGACGGCAACGTCAGCTCGCCCGACAAGGCTCACCTGGCACAGGCGACGGTGACGATCGGAGGAAGGCCCACGCCGGTTCTCAATCACACCTCCGGCACGGCGGCGAAACCGGTGTCCCTGGCGGACGACACGGTCCAGAATGCCGGCGGCTCGCAGGCCCATCCCAACATTCAGCCCTACCTCGCGCTCAACTTCATCATCGCCGTCGAAGGCATCTACCCGGCCCGGAATTGACGGGGCCCGGCGGAGGGCCGTGGCCGCCGGGCCCGGGAAGCACGCGCCGTTCCCGCTGGGGTGGCGCGCCTTGGCGCGGCCCCGACCCCCGCGCCCGGCGGCTTTCGGCAGGACCGACGTCGGGTTCGAGGCGCGTCCGGTCGACGCGCCCGGCGCCGCGCAGGCGGCGGTCACGTGGCCGAGGGCGAACCCGACCGCGGAACGAGGCCCGCTGGCCGCAGCGGCGTCAGAGGCGCGCAACCTGCAGCGACATGTCGCCGAGATGACAGATTCCCGCCGGCCCGACGACATCTCGTGAATATCTGAACATGCTCGGCAAGAGTATCTCGCGCGCCCGAGAATGGACGAGCCGCAATCGATTCTCGTGAGATTTTTTCACTGCGTCGCGCCCTCGCAAAATCCATGGACTCGTCTCCGGTGACGGGATACGAGCACGCGGTGCGCCGAAACCGATTCTGCTGCGGCGCACGATCTTCGGTCTCATCTCCGAATTCGCCGTCGATCTTCAGGAATTTTCAGTCATGACCGAGCCTTTCGTTGGTCAGATCATGCTCTTCGCAGGGAATTATGCGGCCCGGGGGTGGGCGTTCTGCCATGGTCAGCTCCTGCCGATCGCGCAATATCAGGCGCTGTTCGCGATTATCGGCACCACCTACGGCGGCGACGGCAGGGTGAGCTTCGCGCTGCCCGATCTGCGCGGGCGCGTCCCGGTCAGCGCCGGCCAAGCGCCCGGCCTCTCGAATTACGTGCTCGGCGACAAACTCGGCGACGAGGCCGTGACCCTGACGCAGGCACAGATCCCGGCGCACAGCCACCTGGTGACCGTCAGCGACGCCCAGGGGACGCAGGTCGCCGCGGCCGGGGCCTTCCTGGCGAACACGAGCGATGCCAACAACAGGCCCCTGAAGACCCACAACCCGGCGCCGGCCCAGTCGGTGGTGCTGAACCCCGGGACGATCCAGAGCACCGGCGGCTCTCAGCCCCACGAGAACCGGCAGCCGACGCTGGTCCTGAACTATCTCATCGCCCTCCAGGGCCTCTTCCCGGCCCGGAACTGACGGCGTGGCGGCGGCGCACGAGGCGGGCCCGGCGGACGTCCCCGTCCGCCGTCCCGAGCGGCCCGAGGACGCGCCCTTCCTGCGGGCGCTGTTCGCGGCGGCGCAGGGCACGCCCCTGGAAGGGCTGCCCGCGCCCCTGCGCGCCCTGCTGCTCGACCAGGGCTTCGCCGGGCAGGCGGCGACCTACCGGGCGCTCTACCCGCAGGCGTGCCACGAGATCGTCGAGGCGGGCGGCGTCCCGGTCGGGCGGCTCGTCACCGCCCGCGGGGCGGCGCTGACCGTCGTGGACGTGGCGCTGCTGCCCCCCTGGCAGGGGCGCGGCCTCGGCACTCGCCTCCTCGGCGAGGTGATGGCTGAGGCGGCCCGGCTCGGCCTGCCGGTCCACCTCACGGTGGCGCAGGGCAATGCGGGCGCGCGCCGCCTCTACGCGCGCCTCGGCTTCCGGCCCATCGCGCAGACCGACCTCACCCTCGACCTCGCCTGGAGCCCCGCCCCGTGACCCCCGTCCCCGACCGGCTGCGCCTGCCCCTGCGCTTCGACGCCGCCGCCATGGCGGCCGAGTGCGCGGCCCTCGGCGGCACGCCGTGGCTGCGCCACTTCATCACCCGCAACTACGCGGGCGAGTGGGACGTGATCCCGCTGCGCGCCCCGGCCGGCGCGACCCATCCGGTGATGATGATCGCGGCCGACCCGCCGGCGGGCGACTTCGCCGACGCGCCCGCCCTCGCCGCCTGCCCGGCGATCCGGGCGGCGCTGGCCGCCCTGCCCTGCCCGCTCGCCAGCGTCCGGCTGATGCGGCTCGGGCCCGGCTCGGTGATCCGCGAGCACCGCGACCGCGACCTCGCCTTCGAGGACGGGGCGGTGCGGCTGCACGTGCCCCTCGTCACCAATCCGGGCGTGGACTTTCGGCTCAACGGCGCGCGGGTGGTGATGGAGCCGGGTTCCTGCTGGTACTTGCGCCTGTCGGACCCGCACAGCGTGCGCAACGACGGCGCCGCGGCGCGGATCCACCTCGTCATCGACGCGCAGGTGGACGCGTGGGTCGCGGCGCTGTTCCGCGCCGCGCGGGAGGCGGGCGGATGAGCCGGGACGGATTCGCGGCCCTCGCGCGCCGCGTCGCCGCGGATGCGGCGCTGGCGGCCTCCCTGCGGCCGATCCTCGACCGCGACGCCTTCGTGGCGGCCGCCTGCGCGGCCGCGGCGCCGGCCGCCGAGGCGGTGACGCCCGCCGACGTGGAGGCGGCGATGCGGGCCAATCGCCACGGCTGGCTGATGCAATCGGCGCCCCTCGCCCTGCCGGGCGAGGTCGGGCCGATCGAGAACGACGACCCGGACGCCTTCGCGGGCTGGACGCCCTTCCGCACCGGCTGGGCGGACGGGACCCTGACCGTCGATTGGTGCCATCTCGGGGCGCGCCGCCCGACCGAGCCGTTCTTCTTCGAGACGATCTCGCGCGAGATCGGGGCGCCCTTCAACGCGGCCTTCCAGCAGCGCAGCCGCGCCGACGCCCTGGCGGCCCGCCCGCCCGGCCTGCCGCCCGCGGGCTTCATCTTCCACATGGCCCGCTGCGGCTCGACCCTGTGCGCCCAGGTGCTCGCGGCGGACCCGTCCACCCTGGTGCTGTCGGAGCCGGGGCCGCTGCGGGGCGTGCTGGAGGCCGGGCATGGCGGGGGCCTCGCCCCGGCCCGCGTCGATGCATGGCTCGGCGGCCTGGTCGGCGCCCTCGCGGCGCGGCGCTTCCCCGACGAGGCGCGGGCCGTGGTGAAGTTCATGGCCGCGGACGTGCTCGACCTGGCGCGGATCCAGCGCGTCTTCCCGGACGTGCCCTGGCTCTTCCTCTACCGCGAGCCGCTGGAGATCCTGGCCTCGCAGCGGCGGCAGGCCGGGGCCGACACGATGCCGGGCCGGATCCCGGCCTCCCTGCTGGGGCTCGCCGAGGCCGACCTGTTCGCGCTGGCGCCGGACCTCTACCAGCTGCGGGTGATGGCGGCGCTCGGGCGCGCGGCGCTCGACGGCCTCGCCCGGGCGCCCGGGCGCGGGCTGATCCTGCGCTACGACGACCTGCCGGAGGCGATCCTCGGCCGGGTCGCGCCGCATTTCGGGCTGTGGCCGGACGCCGCCGTCCTGGCGGCGATGCGGGCGGCGGCGGCGCGGGACGCGAAGGCGCCGGGCCGCGCCTTCCGACCCGACGCCGAGGCCAAGCGGCGCGAGGCGGCGCCCTGGCGGGAGGCCGCGGCGGCGATCACCGGCGAGGTCGTCGCGGCGCTCGACGCGGCCCGCGGCGCCGGCCCGTGAGAGGGCCTCCGGCGATGGGAGAGTCTCCGGCGATCGGTTCGGCACGGCCGTCGGGCGCGGCCGCCGCGCGGGATCGGCGATCGAGAACCGGTATGACATGACCCAGCGGCAGGACCGGCCCGCGCAACGGCGGCCCGGTCCTGCGGCCCACTCCGAGGAGGCCATGACCGACACCGCCGCGATCGCCCGCGCCTTCGAGACCATCTACCGGGCCGACAGCTGGTCGCACGGCTCGGGGCCCGGGTCCCGTCCGGTCAACACGATCGCGTACCGCGCCTTCCTGGAGCGCTTCATCGCGGAGAACCGCGTCGCCACCGTGACCGAACTCGGCTGCGGGGACTGGCAGTTCTCCCGCCTGATCGACTGGAGCGGCGTCACCTACACGGGGTTCGACGTCGTCGAGAGCGTGATCACCCGGAACCTCGCCCGCTACTGGCGGGACACGGTCGATTTCCGGCTGCTGACGCGCATCGAGGACCTGCCGGGAGGCGACCTCCTCCTGGCCAAGGAGGTGCTCCAGCACCTGCCGCTCGGGGTGATCCGGGCGTACCTGCCGGTGATCCGGTCGCGCTATCGCTTCGCCCTCATCACCAACACCGACAAGCCCGAGGACGGCCTCAACGGCGAGATCGAGCCGGGCGGCTACCGGCCCCTGCGGCTCGACCGACCGCCCTTCGACCTGCCGGGCGCAGTCGTCCTCACCTATTGTCCGCAGACGGAGACCGGCATGTGGCGCAATTCCGTGTTCCTGACCTTCGGGACCGGAGGAGGGAACCCCGCATGACCGCCGACCGGGGCATCTGCCTCTGCATGATCGTGAAGGACGAGGCGCCCGTGATCCGGCGCTGCCTCGACTCCGTGCGGCCCCTGATCGACCACTGGGTGGTCGTCGATACGGGCTCGACCGACGGGACGCAGGAGATCGTGCGCGACGCCCTCGCCGGGCTGCCCGGCGCGCTGGTGGAGCGGCCCTGGCGCGACTTCGCCCACAACCGCAGCGAGGCGCTGGACCTCGCCCGGCCGCGCGGCGCCTATTCGCTGATCATCGACGCCGACGACACGCTGGAGATCCCGGACGGCTTCGTCCTGCCGCCCCTCGACGCGGATTCCTACACGCTCGACATCCGGTTCGGGGCGATCGCCTACCGGCGCCCGCAGCTCGTGCGCAACGCCCTCCCGTGGCGCTACCGGGGCGTGCTGCACGAGTTCCTGGCCTGCGAGGAGGCGCGCAGTTCCGGGCACCTGCCCCTGACGATCCGCGTGAGCGAGGACGGGCGGCGGCGGCGCGATCCGGCGACCTATCGGCGCGACGCGGCGGTGCTGGAGCAGGCGCTCGCCGCCGAGACCGACCCCTTCCTGGTCGCGCGCTACACCTTCTACCTCGCGCAGACCTACCGCGATTGCGGCGCCGTCCAGCAGGCGGTCGAGGCCTATCTCCGGCGGGCGACCCTGGGCTTCTGGGAGGAGGAGGTCTTCGTCAGCCTCTACCAGGCCGGCCGCCTGATGGAGGCCCTGCGGGCGGATCCGGACGAGATCCTGGCGGTCTACCGCCGGGCCGGCGAGGTCCGGCCGGGCCGCGTCGAGGCGGCCCACGCGGCGAGCCGCTTCTGCCGCGGCATCGGGCGCAACCGCCAGGGCCACGCCATCGCCAAGGAGGCCCTGGGCCGGCCCGCCCCGGCCGACGGGCTCTTCGTCGAGCGCTGGATCTACGCCTACGGCCTCGCCGACGAGTACGCGATCAACGCCTACTGGGCGGGCGCGATGCACGATTGCATCGACGGCTGCCTGCGCGCCCTGCACAGCGAGATGCTGCCTGGCCCCGACCGCGAGCGGATCCTGCGCAACCTGCGCTTCGCCGCCTCGGCCCTGGAGCAGGCCCCGCCGCGGCAGCCCTCCCCGCCCCTCGATCCGCCGGCGGCGCTGCGGCCGCTGCGAAGCCGCCTGCCCGAGCCGGCCCCGCGCGTGCTCCTCGCCGTCCTGGCCAAGCAGAAGGAGCCCGTGCTCGACCTCTACCTCGACTGCATCGAGGCCCTCGACTACCCGAAATCATCGATCGTCCTGTGCGTGCGCACCAACAACAACACGGACCGGACGGGCGGGATGCTGCGCGCCTGGCTCGACCGGGTCGGGGGGCTCTACGCCGGGATCGTCTTCGACGACGCGGACGTGCCCGAGCCGGTGCAGGACCTCGCGGTGCACGAGTGGACGCCCCAGCGCTTCGCGGTCTTGGGCGCGATCCGCCAGCGCAGCCTCGCCCTCACCCTGGCGCGGGACTGCGCCTTTTACTTCGTGGCGGATGCCGACAACTTCCTGATCCCGTCGACCCTGCGCGATCTCGTGAGCCTGAACCTGCCGATCGTGGCGCCGATGCTGCGGGAGGTGAAGCCCGGCTCGCGCTACGCGAATTTCCACGCGGCGGTGGATGCGCAGGGCTACTTCGCGGAATCGCGGGACTACGACGCGCTGCTCGAGCGGCGGATCCTCGGCGTGGTCGAGGTGCCGGTGGTCCACTGCACCTACCTCGTGCGGGCGGACGCGATCCCGCTCCTGCGCTACGAGGACGGCAGCGGGCGGCACGAATACGTGGTGTTCTCCGACCATGCGCGGCGCCGGGGCATCCCGCAATACCTGGACAATCGGCGCTGCTACGGCTGCCTGACCCTGGAGGACGACGACCCGGAGGCGCTCGCCGCGCGGCTCCCGGCGATCCTGGCCTTCCTGCGCGAGGTGCGGGCGGGTGATCGGCCGGAGCCCGCGCGGGCCTGAGCCGGCCCCGGCCGGGCCGCCGCGGGCGCCGCCCGCTCACCCGCCGTCCGGACGGGTCAGAAAGGCGGCGAGCGCCGCGTTCACCGCCTCCGGCTCCTCGTGCTGCAGCCAGTGGGTCGCCTCGGGGAACCACGCGACCTCGCCCTCGTCGCAGGCGGCGAGGCAGGTCTCGGCGAGGTCCGGGCTGAGGGCGATGTCCTTGCGGCCCCACAGGATCAGGGTCGGCACGCGGATCCGGCCCGGCGCGGGCGCGCGCTTGGGGAAGGCGCGGTACCAGTTCAGCATGCCGGTGAGCGCGCCCGGCTCGGCCCAGGCCGTCTCGTAGCGGGCGAGGTCCTCCGGCGTGAAGGCGCCCGGCCGGCTGGTGAGGCGCAGCGCCTCGCGCAGGGCCAGGAAGCGCCCGGCCCGCAGGGCCGCCTCCGGCAGCCGGGGCGGCTGGAACCCCGCGAAGTAGCCGAGCCGCAGGGCCTGCAGCGGGTGCCGGCGCAGGAAGGCGGTGAGCAGGTCGGGATGCGGCGCGTTGAGGACGGCGAGCCGGGCGATCCGCTCGGGCCTGCGCGCGGCGAGCCACCAGCCGAGGATGCCGCCCCAATCGTGGCCGACGAGGCGGATCCGCGCGGCGCCGTGGGCGTCCGCGACGGCCAGCACGTCCCCGGCGAGGCGCTCCAGCCGGTAGGCCGCCACCGCGGCGGGCTTGCTGGAGCGGCCGTAGCCGCGCTGGTCGAGGGCGACGACGCGCAGGCCCGCGGCCGCGAGCGGTCCGATCTGGTGGCGCCAGCCGTACCAGAATTCCGGGAACCCGTGCAGCAGGATGGTCAGGGGCCCGTCCGGTGGGCCGGCCGAGGCGAGACCGAGCGTCGCCTCGGGCAGGCGCAGGAGGGTGAGGTCGGGGTCGGACGGCGGCATGGCGGCTCCCGGGCGGGCCTCGCGGGCAACGCCGCCGCCCGATCCCGGATCCCGTCATACCCAATCCGCTTGATCCCTTCGGGATGGCGGATTGGGGCTTCGCTCAGGCGCCGCGCGGGCTGGTGATCCGCTTGATCCCTTCGGGATGGCGGATGTGGGCTTCGCTCAGGCGCCGCGCGGGCTCGCGATCCGGGATCCGCTTCGATCAAGCGGATCCCGGATCAGACGGCGGACGAGGCGGCGTAGAAGGGGCTCCGCGGCGTCTCCGGCAGGTAGCCGTCGTAGAAGGCCTTCACGTGCGGGAAGACCGCCCGGCCGAGGCGGCGGCGGGTCTCCTCCTCGGGCGTGCGCGGGCGGGTCAGGATCGCGGCGATCTCGGCCAGCACCGCGTCCCGGTCGATTCGCGTGAAGCGGCCCTCGGCGTAGACGAGGTCGCCGTCGATGTAGACCGCGTCCACGCTGTCGATCTTGGCCCGCTGCACCAGCGCGTCGAGCATCGGGATGTCCGGGTCCTGGAACGGGTAGGTGGCCCGGCGCCAGTTGATCAGCGAGGCGTCGAAGAAGCGCCCGGGCTCCAGCCGCCCGATCGTGGCGCCGAAGGCCGTGGTCATCGCCCCCGATTCTGTCGCCATCCGGACGATCTGCGCGGGCGTCGGCACGTCGTCGTCGTCCATGCCCGGCACCCGGTGGACCCGCAGCGCCAGGCGCAGCTCCTGGAGCATGTCGCGGTCGTCGTTGAGACCGGCCTCGTCGAGCCCCATCCCGACCGTGATGCCCTTGCGCTCCCAGGTGTTGAGCGGGGCGAGGCCCGAGCGCAGGCGGAAATTCGAGGAGCAATTGTGGCACAGGCAGGTGCCGGTCTGCGCGACGATGTCGATGTCCTCGGCGGTGAGCCAGACCCCGTGGCCGAGGGTCATGTGCGGCCCGAGCACGCCGAGATCGTGCAGGTGGCGCAGGGCCGTCTTGCCGGTGCGGCGGCGGGCATATTCCTTCTGGTAGGCGGTCTCCAGCAGGTGCATGTGCATCGGCGCGCCGGCGGCGCGGGCGCGCGCGTCCAGGGCCACCAGCCCCTCGTCGGTGCACCAGTGCAGGTTGGCCGGGGCGAGCTGGATGCGGGTGAGGCGCTGGCCCTCGTTCTCCTCCCGCAGCGCGTCGAACAGGCGCAGGAAGTCGTCGAAGGGCATCGCCTGCGCCCTCAGGTGGGCCGCCAGTTCGGCGCCGAGATCGGCGGGCAGCCGGGCGCAGAACGCCTCGTCCGCCTCGTAGACGAGGCGGTTCTGCTCGCGCACCGCGTAGCAGTAGGAGGCGCGCATGCCGAGGCTGCGGTAGCTGTTCAGCGTCTGCGTCGCGGCCGCGTGGATCGCCTCGTAGCCGCCGGCCATCCAGCCCTGGATGTGCTGCACCGTGGTGACGCCGGAGGCCACCATCTCGAAGGCCGAGTAGAGCGTGTCGAGGGTGAGGTCGATGCGCCGGGCGGGCAGCCGGCTCGCGAACCACAATTCCAGCGCGTAGTCGGGCGAGCCCAGCTGCAGCGGGGTGAGCCCGACATGGTGGTGGCTGTTGACGAAGCCCGGCAGCATGACGTGGCCGGGATAGCGGCGCAGCTCCGCCCGCGGCGCCTGCCGCTGCAGCGCCTCCGCGGGGCCGACCGCCGCGATGATCCCGTCGCGGGAGAGGACGGCGCCGTCCTCGACGATGATCGGGGTGTGGCGGTCCCGGATCCCGGTGACGACCCAGCCGGCCTGGACGATGAGTTCTGCCATTGGCGCGTTCCGTTACGCTGTGGGGAGGGAGGGCCGGAGCGGGGCCGGCGGGAGGGTGGCGAGGGCCGGCGCCGCCGCGCCCGGCGGGCTCGCCGCCAGCACGGTGCCGTCCGGGCCGAGGACGAGGCTCTCGCCGTCGTGCCGCACGGGACGGCCGAGCCCGTGCTCGACCCCGTACCGGGCGGCGGCCACGGCCGGGAGGCCGCAGCGCCGGAGATGGCCGGCGAGTTCGCGGCGGAAGAAGCCCGGCGGATCCTGCGGCGCCGGGCCGGCGACCAGCACGGCGACGAGGTCGGCCGCCCCGGCGAGACGGTCCCAGCTCTCGGCGAAGCGGCGGTCGTAGCAGACGAGGGCGGCGAGGCGCCGCCCCGCGACCGGGACGACGCGGGTCTCCGCCGGGCCGGGGCGGAAATGGTCCGCCTCCCCGACGCTGTCGCCCGGGCCGGGCGGCGGCAGGCGCCGCTTGGCCGCGAGCCGCACCACGCCGCCGTCCGGCGCGGCGAGCAGCGCGGCGTTGAGCGGCCGCTCCGCCCCGTCCTCGGCGAGCGCCATCCCGAAGACCAGGGCGAGGCGGTGGCGGCGGGCCAGCGCGCGCATCCGCGCGACCGTCGGACCCGCGGCCGGCTCGGCGAGGTGGCGCCAGCGCGCCGGGTCGTCCCCCGCCACGCAGGGCAGGACGGTGAGTTCCGGCAGGACCGCGAGGGCGGCGCCGGCCCGCGCGGCCGCCGCGGCGCCCGCCTCGACCTCCCGCCAGGGAGCGTCCGGGTCGGCCCCGGCCGGGCCGACCGGCAGGGCCGCGACGCGAAGCGCGGCGGTCATCGCGCCGCCAGCGCTTCCTGCTCGGCGAAGGCGCGGTCGACCTCGGCGCCGAGCAGGTCGGTGAACAGGTCGCGATAGGCGTGATAGCGCGGGTCCCGCGACGGCCGCGGGCGCGGCAGGTCGATCGGCACGATCGTCTTCACCCGGCCCGGCCGCGCCGTGAACACCACGACCCGGTCGGCGAGCGCGATCGCCTCGTCGATCGAGTGGGTGACGAGGATCACCGAGGCGCCGCTGTCGCGCCAGATCTGCAGCAGGAAGTCCTGCATGCGCGAGCGGGTCTGGACGTCGAGGGCCGCGAAGGGCTCGTCCATCATCAGCACCTTCGGGCGCATGGCGAGCGCCCGGGCGCAGGCGGCGCGCTGGCGCATGCCGCCGGAGAGCTCGTCCGGCTTCTTGTCGAGCATGTCGCCGAGCCCGACCCGGCGCAGCATCTCGGCCGCCCGCTCGCGGCGCTTGGCCGGCGGCACGTGCTGGATGGCCAAGCCGAAGGCGACGTTGTCCGCGAGGCTGAGCCAGGGGAAGAGGGACGCCTCCTGGAAGATCATGCCGCGCTCGGCCGAGGGACCGGTGACCGGCAGCCCGTCCGACAGGATCTCGCCGCCGGACACCTCCTCGAGCCCGGCGATCATGGAGAGGAGCGTGGACTTGCCGCAGCCCGAAGGGCCGAGGAGCACCACGAACTCGCCCGGCGCCACGTCGAGATCGAGCTCGGCCAGCGCCTGGACCGGGGCGCGGCCCTCCGGCATCCAGCGCTTCGAGACGCCGCGGATCGAGATGGCGGGCCGGGTCATCGCACGCCTCCCGGGCCGATCCACCACAGCATCCGGCGCTGCACCTGCCGCAGGCCGAGATCGGACAGGAAGCCGAGCAGCCCGATCACCGCCATGGTGAAGAAGACCAGCTTGGCGTTGAAGGTCGAGCGCGCCATCGCGGTGATCTGCCCGAGCCCGGTGCCGACCCCGACCGTCTCGGCGATCAGCACCACCATCCAGGCCCCGAACAGGTTGAGGCGCAGGGTCACGAACAGGCTCGGCAGGATCGCGGGCAGGATCACCCGCCAGAAGGTCTGCCGGTGCGTCGCCCCCATGATCCGCGCCACGTGGATGTAGGTCTTCGGCACGCTCTCGATCTGCGCCCCGGTCGAGAGCACGATGGCGAAGAACAGCGTGATGAAGACGAGGAAGATCGCCGGCTTGTCGCCGATGCCGAAGACGAAGATCGCGACCGGCAGCCAGGCTACCGGCGAGATCGGGGCGAGCATCAGCACGATCGGCATCAGCAGGTTGCGCAGGAGGCGGACGGAGTGGAGCAGCGCCCCGACGAGGACGCCGCCCACGAAGCCGAGCGCCAGCCCGACCAAGACCCGCATCGTGGTCCAGGCCATGGTGACGAGGAGCGCCGCGACGCCGCCCCCGCTCGCCACGCTGCCGACGCGGTTCGAGCGGTCGAAGTAGCGCAGCGTCCCGGGGATGTCCGCCAGGAACAGGTGCGGCGGCGGCAGGAGCAGCGGGTTGAGGAGGTCGAGCGCCCAGAGCGCTTCCCACAGGCCCGCGAACAGGCCGATGGAGAGGGCGGCCCAGCCGAGGCCCGCGAGGCGCCGCCGCCAGGCGTGGCCGAGGCGGGGCAGGCCGGCGCGCGCCGCCGGGGCCGCGAGCGGGCCGATCCGTGCGTGCGTGGTCACGAGATGATCCCTGTCGGAGCCGCTTTCGCCGAACGGGACGGCGGCTCGGCGGACGAGGCGGAAATCGGGACCCCGGCGGAACGGCCTCGCGCGCTTCTGCCGAGGAGGGGCGGCGCGATCAGGCCGATTTCAGCTTGAGCCCGTCGTACAGGGGCTTGTTCTCGGCGATCACCGCCTCCAGCAGGCTCCAGTCGAAGGCGCCCTCGTCCGGGGCCTTCCTGACGTAGCCGAGTTCCTGCATCGAGGTGCCGCGCGCCAGGATGAACCGGGTCTGGTTGCGCTGATCCACCACGATCGGCTGCTTGGAGGAGGCGTCGACCGCCGCCTCCATGCTGGTCTTGTAGTACTTGCCGACCGTGTCCTTGAGGGCGGCGCCCTTGTCCGCCTCGGCCTGGGCCTGGGCCACGAACAGGGCCTTGATGACGGCCTTCACGGCGGCGGGGTTGCTCTTGAGGAGCGGCGTGCGCACGGCGAGCACGCAGTCGGAATAGCCCTTGCCGTAGACGTCGGTCCCGTCCGAGAGCACGTGCGCGCCCTTGCGGCCGCGCACGCATTGCGAGGCGTAGGGCTCGATGTGGCAGATCGCATCGAGGGCGCCGGCCAGGAAGGCCTGGGCCAGTTCGGGCGAGGTGTCGAGGTACTTGATCTCGACGTCCCGGAAGCCGAGGCCCGCCTTCTTGAGGTAGTCGTAGGGCAGGACCTCGAGCGTGTCGGCCTGGAAGGTGCCGAAGGTCTTGCCCTTGAGGTCGGCCGCGGAGGCGATGCCGTCGCGCGCCACGATGATGCAGCCCTCGACGCCGCCGCCCGCGACGATCCTCACCGGCGCGCCCGCGTCGTAGAGGGTCATGAAATTCGAGTAGGGGATCATCGACATGTCGACGAGGCCCGCCCCGAACATCGTGGTGATCTCGGTGTTGGAGGGCGTCACCACGAAGTCGAGTTCGACGCCGTCCGCCTTGGTCAGCTCGCGCTCCTTGGCGAGGAAGATGCCCATGTTGCAGAAGCCGGAGCCGTGGGTGGCCTTGATCACGGTCCCGGCGGCGGCGGGCGCGAGCAGGCCCGCCAGATGGGCCGGCAGGGCGAGCGCCGCCGCGGCGGCGCTTCGGGCGAGGAAGCCCCGCCGGGAGAAGTTTCGGTAGAACAGCCCGTCACGACCGCACATGCTCGAACCCCGTCTCGAAGGGCGTCGCGGTGGTCCGGTGAACGGGGCTTCGCCGCAAGCGGGCGGGGCCGCTCGGCCATGGGCGCAAGGCCGGGCGCAGGCTCAACGGATACCCGACGATGGGCACGCCAACCCGACAAGAGCCGACCCGGCTCTGCGCTGCGCCGGTTACCAAGCAAGCGGCGTGCCAAGTCTTGCGCCGCATCCGCCGGCGGGGTCCGGGCGCGGCGGGCCGGACGCGCAAGCGAGAATCGGCTTCTCCCAGCGGTCGTGTGCCATGACCGCCGGGATCAGAGCATGGCGAGCGGGGTCTTGCGGCGGGGCGGCGGGAAGGCGGCGTCGAGGGCGGCCAGGTCCTCGGCGCCGAGGGCGAGGTCGGCCGCGCGGGCATTCTCCTGCACGTGGGCGAGGCGACCTGCCTTCGGGATCGCCATCACGCCCGGGCGCCGCAGCGTGAAGGCGAGCGCCACCTGATAGGGCGTCGCCCCGTGCCGGGCCGCCACCGCGGCGAGGGCCCCGTCCCCGGGCAGCCGGCCCTGCTCGACCGGGCTGTAGGCCATCGCGGCGATGCCGCGCGCGTCCATGGCGGGCAGGAGGTCGAATTCCGGGCCGCGGCGGGTCACGTTGTAGAGGATCTGGTTGACCGCACAGGCCGCGCCGCCGGCCTCGGCGAGGTCGTCGAGATCCTCCGTGTCGAAGTTGCTGACGCCCCAGGCGCGGATCTTGCCCGCGCGCACCAGGGCCTCCAGGGCCTCGACCGTCTCGCCGAGGGGCACGTCGCCGCGCCAGTGCAGGAGGTAGAGGTCGAGGTGATCGGTCCTGAGCCGGCGCAGGCTCGCCTCGCAGGCGCGCGGCAGGCGGGCGCGGCCGGCATTGTGCGGGTAGACCTTGCTGACGAGGAAGACCCGCCGGCGCAGCCCGGCCAGGGCCTCGCCCAGGAAGGTCTCGGTCTCGCCCTCGCCGTACATCTCGGCGGTGTCGATCAGCGTCATGCCGAGATCGATGCCGGCGCGGAGCGCCTCGGCCTCGGCGCGCCGCGCGGCCGGCGCCTCGCCCATCCGCCACGTGCCCTGGCCGAGGACGGGAATGAGGGTGCCGGTGCGGAGGGCGAGGGCGCGCATGGATCTGGCTCCGGAGCCGGCGCGGCGCCGGCCCTGCGGAGACTTGGCCGCGCCGGGCCGCGTTTCAACCGCCCCGTCGGGGGCGGGCGGCCCGCCTTCGGCGCCTCCGGCGCCGACCGCGCCCTCGCCCGTCGCGCCCGCCGCCGGCCCGGTGGCCGAGCCGGCCTCAGCTTCGGGCGGTTCTGACCCTGTCGAGCGCGGCGCGCAGGCCCCTGGCGAGGGCCCCGGCGTCGTCGTTGGCCCAGACATGCACGAAGAAGAGCCGCGGCGCGTCGTCGAGCATGGGGTTGTGCACGGCGGTCACCGCGATGCCGTGCCGGCGCAGTGCCGTGAGCAAAGGGTTCACCTCGTCGGCGGTGAGCACGAAGTCGCCCGCGATCGCCGCCCTGCCGCCGCCGGTCGGCTGGAAGTTGATCGCGATCGCCGAGCCCATCGCCTCCGGCCCGCTCATGCCGTGATCCTTGGGAGTCTCGGCGCGCGGCACGCTGACCGCGTAGACGCCGCCGTTGACCCTGCCCTTGTGCCCGAGCGCCTCGTCGATGGCCGCGGTGTCGAGGTCCAGCGCCGGGTCCGGCGCGGCGGCGCGGGCGGGGACCGGGCCTTGGCCGTCCGATGCCGGACCGGACCCGCCGGCCGGCGGGCCGCCCGTCGCCGTCTCGCCGCCGAACGGCGTCCGGCTGGCGCCCAGGGCGCCTTTCAGGACGGCCGACAGCGCCGCCGGGCGCCGTGGCGCCGCCGAACGAGAGGGCGGCCACGCGCAGCCAGACCGGCAGGGCCTCGGCCAGGCTGACGGGCCGGGGCGGGCCGGCGGGGGCCGCCAGGTCCGGCACGGCCGCGCTCGGGGTGGCGCCGCGCATGGTCAGCCCCCCGGCCTTGGCCTGTTGGTCGGCCAGTTGTGGGTCTCGTCGGTGGCGTCCCGGCACCAGCGATAGAAGGCGTCGTAGAGGAGCATGCCGGCGTCGAGCTGGGCGAGGTCGTCGGCGTAGAGGCGTGACAGGCCCAGCGACGCGGCCAGCAGGCCCGCCGCCTCGGGGGCGAGGTCGAGGCGCGCCGTGTCCGCGCCGCGGACGATGCTCGCCAGCCGGCGCAGGGGCGCGGTGCCGAGGGCGAGCTCGTCCAGCAGCACGTCGAAGGTGCAACTCTCGCCGCGGTGGCTCCAGAACACCCCCGGGCCGTCGATGTCGAAGGGCGCGCCGCCGAACTGCTCGGCCACGGCCTCGACCTCGGCCGGCGGCACGAACAGGAACTGGGCCGCCGGATCGGCGAAGCGGCGGATCAGCCACGGGCAGGCGATGCGGTCGATCTTGGGCCGCGTCCGGGTGACCCAGACGGTGCGGCCCTCGGCGTCGCGGGGGGGGGGGGCAGCTTGGCCTGCGGCACCATCGGCAGGCCGGCGGCGCGCCACGCCTCGCTGCCGCCCTCGAGGCTCTCGGCCGGCACGCCCGCCTGACGCAGCCAGGCCGCCACCCCGTGGCTGAGCGTCCGGCCGCTGCGGCAGATCACGATGGCGGCTCGGCCCGCGAGCGCCCCGGCCCACGATGCCGGGTCGCGCCAGGGGCGGCGCCCCGCGCCCGGGATCAGGTGCGGGTCGGCGGCGAAGTCCTCGTCGGTGCGCACGTCGAGGAGCGGCGGGCAGCCGGGGGTGCCGACGAGGCGCGCGAGCTTGTCGACGGGAATGGAGGTGGGCGTAGCCATGGCGCGTCCCTGCGAGAGAGCAGACTGGACGCGATGCTTCGGCCGGAGCCTCGTGAGGGGATCGCCGCCCCCAGGCCCGAAACCCTCTGCCGCCGCGCGCAGGTGTCAAGCGCGGCGGCGCCGGGGCTGTCGCGGCGCCGCGGGATGCCCATCCCTGGACAAAAATAGGGTACCCCCCTATTTTATTGGCGGCGGGGGACGTCGTTCATGGCCCACACGATCCGGGACAAGACCAAGCTGCTGGCGCGGGTGCGCCGGATCCGGGGACAGGCGGAGGCCGTCGAGCGGGCCCTGGAGGCCGAACTGGGCTGCGGCGACGTGCTGATGCTGGTCGCCTCGATGCGCGGGGCCATCAACGGGCTGACCGCCGAACTGATCGAAGACCACATCCGCCACCACGTCGTGAACCCGGACGGCGAGCCGGACGCCGACCGCGCCAGGGGCGCGGCCGAGCTGATCGAGGTGGTGCGGACCTATCTCAAGTAGCGAAGGCCGCTCCCATGACCTCACTGCCCGACCTGCTGCAGCAGGGGACCGCGCATGCGTGGCTGTTCGTGCCGAGCGCGATCCTGCTCGGGGCCCTGCACGGGCTCGAACCCGGCCACTCCAAGACGATGATGGCCGCCTTCATCATCGCCGTGCGCGGGACGGTCGCGCAGGCGGTGCTGCTGGGGCTGGCGGCGACGCTCTCGCACACGGCGCTGGTGTGGGTGATCGCGCTGGCCGGGCAATCCTTCGGGCAGCAATGGGGGGAGACCTCCGAGCCCTACTTCCAGCTCGTCTCGGCGCTCCTGATCGTCGCCCTGGCCCTCTGGATGGCGTGGCGCACCTGGCGCGAGCAGCACCACGACCACCCTCACCACCACGGCGAGGCGCGGGCCGTCGCGACCCGCGACGGGCTCCTCGCGCTGGAGGTATTCGAGGACGGCGTGCCGCCGCGCTGGCGCCTGCGCGCCGAGCGCGGCCCGCTGCCGGATCCCGGGCGGGTCCGCCTGGAGATCCTGCGCCCGGACGGCACCCGGCAGGCCTTCGCGTTCGTGCGCGCGGGCGCCGTCCTGGAGAGCCGGGAGGAGATCCCGGAGCCGCACGCCTTCACGGCGCGGCTGCACCTCGACGGCCCGGCCGGGGCGGAGACCCACGAGGCCGCCTTCGAGGAGCCCGCCCATCCCCACGCCCACATGAACCTCGGCGAGGAGGACGACGCCCATGCCCGCGCCCATGCGCAGGACATCCGGCGGCGCTTCGCGGGCCGCCGCGTCACCACGGGGCAGATCGTCCTGTTCGGCCTGACCGGCGGCCTGATCCCGTGTCCGGCCGCGATCACCGTGCTGCTGCTGTGCATCCAGCTCAAGCAGTTCAGCCTCGGCTTCGCGCTGGTCGTGTGCTTCAGCCTCGGGCTCGCTGCGACGATGGTGTCGGCGGGCGTGCTGGCCGCGCTGAGCGTCACGCACGTCGCCTCGCGCTGGTCCGGGTTCGGCCGCCTCGCCCGGCGGGCGCCCTACGCCTCGGCGGCGCTGATCGTGCTGGTCGGCCTCTATACCGGCTGGCTCGGCTGGCAGGGTATCCGGCACGGCCCGGCCGCGCACGCGGCCCAGGCGGTCGCCGCGCGGCGCGCGTGAGCCGCCGGGGCGGTCGCGGTCCGGACGCGTCCCGACGGGCTCGCCTCCCGGCATCTCCGCCCCGGGCCACGGTTCCGGCGCGGCGCCGGCGCCCGAGCCGCCGACGCGAGGGTCGGCACGCGATCGGCGGGGCGTCCCGGGGGCCGCTTCCGGCCGGGGCCTGACCTCCAGATTGCGCTCGCCCGACCTGCGCCACTGATCCGGGATCCGCTTGATCGAAGCGGATCCCGGATCCCAAGCCCGCGCGGCGCCTGAGCGAAGCCGACATCCGCATGGCCGAAATGGGAGATGGCGAAGCCATCTCCCGGATGTCGTATGATCCCTTCCGGACGTTCGCGGCGGGGCCGGGACTGCCCGGTCGCGATTGTCTTGCGGGACGTTCGATGTGGCGGCCCGGCGTCCCGGATACCGGCCGCCGCATCTCCGACCGGGTCCAGGCTCGGTGCGGCCGCTTCGCCCCTCAACGGGTGCGCACGCGCGGGCCGAATTGCGTTCCGATCAGGAAGCTGCCCCAGCCGAGCAGCAACCACGTCCTCGGATGATCGGAGATGCCCAAACGCAGGTCGCAGAGGACGACCGCGGCGCAGCCCGCGAAGAAGCCGCCCCAGATGATCGCCGCCAGGATGTTCCCGACGGGTGGCGCGAGCGACCCCGCAGCCACGCGCGACGGTCCCGACTCGAAAATCTCGGATGCTTGGTCCAACAGCATCTCTCCCGCGCGCCGCCGCATTGTCGAAACTCCAGCCGCGCAGCTTGTCGGTTCGACCATATAAAGATTGGTTTTGGGAGATGAATGATTTGAAATGAAAAACTACAATAAAATAGTTCAGGATTGAATCTTCGTGAGATAATCGACCAACAGGTAACCACCACGAGGGAAATCCGGGCCGGGCGGCCTCGCGCCGAGCACCCCGCGCGTTCACGCTCCGCGGCGCGGGAGCCCGCGGAGGCTGTGGACCTCGTCCCGGAACCGGATCCCGGGTCGTGGCCGTCGTGCCGGCCGCACCCCGCCGCTCGGTCTCGATCGCGGGGGCATCGGCCCGGGATCACGGGCGCCGCGTCCCCCGGTCTCCGGCGCCGGCTCAGCGCCTGCGCGCCCGTGAACAACGAGGAGTTGATGCGTGCCCGCATCCCTCGGGCGGAACCGGCGCAGGCCCGCGAATTCCGGCGCGATTTGCACAGAGTCACCGAACCAAATCCGACCATGATGGGTTACTAATGCACCTGCTGGTTGCGATCGGAGGTGTGAGCAATGTTATGGAACAGGCGAGCCGTTCGAATTACGGTAGGTCTACTGCTGCTCGGCGCGGTATTGCTTGCCATTCTGCCAAATTTTACTGGATATACGAGCCTTGATGGAACGGTAAACGCTCGCTTCACGGTCGTTGCAGCCCCGATCGAAGGTGTTGTCACCGCAACACCGCCGAAGGTCGGGACCTCCGTGCCGAAGCACACGGAACTGTTCACGATCCGAAATTCCCGCATCGCGCGCACGGCGGAAGCACAGCTGGACGCGGACCTCGGCGCGGCGCGCGAAAGGCTGCGCGCACTGGAAGCTCAGATCGGAAATCTGACAGCGCTCAGGAACGACCTGAACGGTCGCCTGAAAGAGTATCAGCAGGCGAGCCTTGCCAACATCCAGCAGGAGATGGTGGTCCGCCAGCAGCGCATCGGCGCCGCCCAGGCCAACCAGGCCTCGGCAACGGCCGACCTCGTGCGCAAGACCACGCTCGGCGCGACCGGCGTGGTCGCGGGAAGCTCCGTCGAGGCGGCGCGCGCCGCGTCCATCACCGCCGCGAGCGAGCAGGCCATCGCCAAGGCCGAGCTGGAGCGCCTCAACCGGCAGCTCGACGCCGTCAAGCGCGGCACCTTCGTCGGTGAGGGCCGCAACGACGTGCCCTACTCGCAGCAGCGCGCGGACGAGGTCACGATCCAGCTCGCGACCGTCGAGACGCAGACCCGCTCCGAGCGCGCGCGCGTCCAGCTCCTCGTGCGCCAGCTGGAGATCGAGCGTCAGCGCAACGACACGCTCTCGCTCGCGGACGTGCGCGTGCCCTTCGAGGGCGTGATCTGGCGCAACAACGTCGTGGCGGGATCGAACGTCGTGGTCGGCAACGAGCTGATCCGCCTGCTCGACTGCCGCGACCTGTTCGTCGACATCCTCGTCGACGAGACCGATTACGACCAGATCAGGCCGGGCGACCAGGCGGAAGTGCGGCTCCTCGGCAGCACGGAGATCATCCGCGGCACGGTGGTGTCCGTGCGCGGGTCGAGTGCGGCCGTCGAGGAGGTGGTGCTCGCGGCAGTGCCTCCGGAGAGCCGCGGCAGGAACGCCCGCATCCGGGTCGCCCTCGAACCGAACGGGATGCAGACCGACTACGCAAATTTCTGCCAAGTCGGCCGCACCGTCCAGGTCCGCATTGCCCGCACGAACGCCACCCTTCCCATCGTGTCTTGGGTGAAGAATCTGTGGTTCAGCATCTCGTAGCACTGGCGCCGACCCTCCTCGTCGCGGCGTTCTTCCTGATTCTCACGCTCAATTGGCCTCGCGACGCGAATTGGTCGCGGGCGATCACCTGCGCCTTCGTGCTGCTCGTCGCCCTGCGCTACCTCGTCTGGCGCTTCGTGGCCACCGTGCTGCCCTCCCCCGCCAACGGGAGCTTCGGCTTCTACTGGACGTGGTTCGTCTTCTTCGTTGAACTCGGCGCCTTCGCGGACATCCTGCTCTTCCTCGTCGCGATGAGCCGCTCGGTGGACCGCCGCGCCGAGGCCGACCGCCTGGAGAAGGCGTTCTTCGCGCGGGAGCCGGCCGACCTCCCGACGGTCGACGTGTTCATCCCGACCTACAACGAGCCGCTGGACGTCCTGGAGCGCACCATCGTGGGAGCGCTCGCCCTCGACTACCCCCAGGACAAGCTCAAGATCTACGTCCTCGATGACAAGCGTCGCGACTGGCTGCGGGACTATTGCGATAGGAAGGGCGCGATCCACGTCACGCGGCCCGACAACACGCATGCCAAAGCCGGCAATTTGAACAACGGCCTCAAAGTCTCTTCGGGAGATTTCGTCGCAATATTTGACGCGGATTTCGTGCCGTACCGGCATTTTCTGCGGCGGACAGTTCCGTTCTTCGCCGACCCGACCATTGGTATTGTTCAGACCCCGCAGCACTTCTTCAACAAGGATCCGGTGCAGTCCAACCTCAGTCTGGAGAAGGTCTGGCCCGACGAGCAGCGCCTGTTCTTCGACGAGATGGCGACCTCGCGCGACGCCTGGGACGTGAGCTTCTGCTGCGGCTCCTGCTCGATCACGCGGCGAGCGGCCATCACCACGATCGGTGGCTTCCCGTACGAGTCGATCACCGAGGACCTGCTCACCACGCTCGCCCTCCTCAACAAGGGCTACAAGACGCGCTACCTCAACGAGCGGCTCTCGATGGGGCTCGCGGCGGAGAACCTGAAGGGGTACTTCGTTCAGCGGAGCCGGTGGTGCCGAGGCGGGATCCAGACGATCTACCTGCACAACGGGCCGCTGCGCGGCCCCGGCCTCACCCTGTTCCAGCGCTTCATGTTCCTGCCGCTGTCCTGGCTCGTCCAGTACACGGTGCGTTTCGTCATCCTGGTGGTGCCCGCAGTCTATCTCTGGACCGGGGCCGCGCCGCTCACCTTCACCAGCACGGTCGATATCGTGTGGTACCAGCTGCCGGTGCTCGCCGCCTACTTCCTGCTGATGGGCTGGCTCACTCCGACGCGCTACCTGCCGCTCGTCTCCTCCGCGGTCGGGGCGTTCGCCACCTTCCGCATGCTGCCGGTGGTGATCATGAGCCTCATCAAGCCCTTCGGGGTGCCGTTCCGGGTGACGCCGAAGGGCTCGGGCAACGTGGAATCGGAGTTCGACGCCTACACGTTCTTCTCGATCGCCTTCTGGATCGCCGTCACGGCTCTGGGCCTCGTCATCAACGTCGTTCCCGAGTGGTCCAGGATCGGACGCGGGGAATTCTCCGTGGTGTCGGCCTACTGGGCGGTCGTGAACATCCTGGTGCTGATGGTGGCGGCGCTGATCTGCTTCGAGAAGCCGAGGCCGCTGCTGGACAGCTTCGCGACGGACGAGGACGCGCGGGTCGAGTTCGAGACCGGCGCCATGCTGGGCAAGGTGACGAGCTTGTCGCTCGCAGGCGGGATCGCGGAATTCGACGCGGATCCGAACGTCAGGGTCGGGGACCGGCTCACCGTCGAGATGGACCGCTTTCCGCACCTGCGCTGCACGGTCGAGAAGGTCGGCCGCCGCTCCCGCCAGGGCAGGTCGGCCGTGAAGTTCTCATACACGCTCGACGAGGCGTGCCGCGACCGCATGATCGTGAAGCTCTACACGGGCGGCTACTCGCAGGACATCCACGACCTCGACAAGTCGGCGGTCGTGGGTGGCATCTGGTCACGCATGTTCGGTCGCACTGCGAGAGTGTCGGCTTGACCCATGGGCGCGTGCACCCGGAGCAGCGCCCGATCGCGGCGCGATCGGACGCTGCTCCCGGTCCTCGATTGTGCGGCATCGTCCGCGACGAACCGGCATCCGCGTCGTCGGAAAATGCTCTGAGGCCCGCTCACCTGGGCAGCGTCACGACCAGGGCGCCGCGGCGCGTGGCCACGATCGTGTGTTCGTACTGCACGGTCGCTGCCTTGGGTTCGCTCACCAGGGTCCAGGCGTCGTCGCCCCGCTCGGCGAGCTTGGCACCCAGCGACAGGAAGGGCTCGACCGTGAAGACCAGCCCCTCGGTGATCGTCCGCCGCTCGGAGCGGTCGGGCCACGTGGCGATCTCCGTGGGCTCCTCATGGAGCGAGTGGCCCACGCCGTGGCTGGCGAGGTTCCGGACCAGGGTGTAGCGGTGGCGCCGCGCGAATTCCCCGATCGCCTGGCCGATTCCGGCGAGCGGCTTGTTGACGCCGACCTGCCGGATGCCGGTCCACATGGCTCGTCGCCCGTCCCGGCACAGCCGCTCGATGGAGGTCGAGACGGGGGGCACCGCGAAGGAGGCGCCCGTATCGGCGAAGATGCCGTTCTTCTCCGCCGAGACGTCGATGTTGACGAGGTCGCCCGGCGCGATCCGCCGCTCGCCCGGGATGCCGTGGGCGACCTCCTCGTTGACGCTGATGCAGGTCGCGCCGGGAAAGTCGTAGCAGAGCTCGGGTCCCGGCCGGGCGCCCGCGTCCTCCATGAGCCTCCGGCCTATCCTGTCGAGCTCGCCGGTCGTGATGCCCGGCTCGATCGCCGCGCCCATGGCCTTGAGCGTGTTGGCGACGATCCTGCCGATCGCTTCGAGCTGACGGAGCTCATCGTCGTTCGAGACGGTCATTCACGCTCCGGGGCCGTGCTATGCCGGGCGGGAGTTACACGCGGCGCCGCGCGCCCACAATGGCCCGGGCGGGCGCCGCTCACGCGATGGCGGCGCCCCCGTCGAGGCGGAGGGTCGAGCCCGTCGCGAAGGGCGTGGCGGCGAGGAACAGGACCGCGTTGGCGACGTCCTCGGGACGGCCGACGCGGCGCGCCGGCAGCCGCTCCGCCGCATTCGCGAACATGGCGGCGCGGTCCGCCTCCGCCATGCGCGACCAGAGCGGCGTCTCGATCAGGCCGGGCGACACCGTGTTGACCCGCACCGGGGCGAGTTCGAGGGCGAGGCCCCGTGCCAGCCCTTCGAGGGCGGCGTTGATCGCCCCCTGCAGGACCGCGGTGGCCAGGGGCCGCTCGCTCATGTAGCCCGACACGAAGGTCAGCGAGCCGCCCGGCCCGATCCGCGCGGCCCGGGCGACCTGGTAGGCGCCCCAGAACTTGCTCTCCATCGCGGCCCGGGCCGCGTCCAGCCCGAGGCCCCGGACGGGGCCCCGGGCCGTCTCGGCGGCGGAGATCGCGACGTGGTCCCAGGGACTCTCATCGGCGAAGAACCGCTCGACGGCGCCGTTGTCGGTCGTGTCGAGCACGACGGCGCGCGCCGTGCCGCCGATCGCCGCGAGGGCCGCATCGAGCTTGTCCCGGGAGCGCGAGGCCACCGTCACGGCCGCTCCCGCCCCGGCGGCGGCGCGCGCCGTGGCCAGCCCGATCCCGGAACTTCCGCCGAGAACGAGGAAGCGCTGGTCCTTCAACTGCTGCATGCTCCTGCTCCTGTCCCGATCCCGCCCCCTCCGGTGCGGCGAGCCGATGCACCGCGGGATCCGTGCCGATTCCCGCTCGCGCACGAGGCTCAGCCCGCGGGCGTGTAGGTCGCCTCGACCGTCCACGACCCCGCCGGCTGGGCGTGGAGCTGCCAGAACCGCTCGCCGACCGCCTTCGCATCCTCGGAGCCCGGGTTCACGAAGCCGGCGACCGTGACGGTCGCGACGTGGATCCCCTGCTGCCGGAAGCGCTCGAACAGGCCGTGCGCCAGGGCGCGGATTCCCGCCTTGCCGATGCTCAGGGACAGGTAGTCCGGGTGAGGCTGCAGGCCGAAGCCGCCGCCGGTGAGCAGGATCGTGCCGCCGCCCCGCGCGGCCATTCCCGGCGCGACCGCCTGGGCCGCCGCCATCGCGCCGCCGATATTCACCGCGAGGTCGCCGGTGAAGGTGTCGCGCGGCTGCTCCGCGAGCGCGGCCCGGCGCATGGACGCGGCGTTGTAGTGCAGCACGTCGATGCCGCCGAACTCCCGCTCGACGCTCTCGACCAGGGCGGCCACGCTGGCCGGGTCGCCCGCATCCGCGGCGCGCGCCTCGGCCGCGTAGCCCTTGGCCTCGAGCTGCGCGGCCAGGCCGCGCGTCCTGTCCGCGTTGCGGGCGCTCAGGATCACCCGGAAGCCCTCGCGGGCGAACCGCTCGGCCGTCTCCAGGCCCATCCCGGGGCCTGCACCGATGCTGAGAAACGTCCTCATGGCTGGTCTCCTCGACGGTGGAATGGCCGTGAGGTAAGCCATGCAGGGCGGGCGATTAATCCGGGAAGGCCGCATTTCACTCATGCAGGCGGTGCAGCAATTGCGGGAGCTGGGCGGCCTCGACGAACTGGCGGCCTTCGTGACCGTGGCCGAGGCGGGCAGCTTCGCGGCGGCGGCCAAGCTGCTCGGCCGGGACGCGTCCGTGCTCTCGCGGCGGGTGAGCCAGCTGGAGGAGCGCCTCGGCGTGCGGCTGCTCTCGCGCACCACGCGGCGCGTCGCGCTGACGGAGGTGGGCGCGGTCTATTGCCGTCGGGTGCAGGGGCTGCTGGAGGAGCTGGCGAGCGCCAGCCGCGAGGCCAGCGATTCCGCGGCCGCGCCCCAGGGCCTCCTGCGGGTGTCGCTCCCGGTCTCGTTCGGGCGGCAATGGGTGGCGCCGCTGCTGCCCGGGTTCCTCGCCCGGCACCCGCGCATCCGCATCGATCTCCGCCTGACCGACCGGTTCGTCGACGTGGTCGCCGAGGGGTTCGACGTGGCGATCCGGGTCGCGGCCGGGCCGCAGCGCGACAGCTCCCTCACCACCCGCAGGATCGCGTCCTATCGGAACCTGCTCGTGGCCGCGCCGGGCTACCTCGCCGCCCGCGGCGCGCCGCGGACCCCCGCGGACCTGCTGCGGCATGCCTGCCTGGGCTTCACTGGCTACGCCGCCTGGCCCGACTGGCCGCTGATCAAGGACGGCCGGCGCGAGACGATCCGCCCGGCCTGCTCCCTGGTCGCGGACCATTCGGAGGCGCTGCTCGCCGCCGCGATCGGGGGCGCCGGGATCACCTTCACGTCCCACTGGCTGGCAGGGCCGGCGCTGCGGGCCGGGACGCTGGTCGAGGTGCTGCCGGGCTGGGAGGGGACGGAGCGCGGGGGCGTCTACGCGATCCTGCCGCCCGGCCGCTTGGTGCCGACCAAGTCCCGCCTGTTCGTGGACGAGGTGGCCGGAGCCATCAGGGCGGGATGGGCGCGCTGAGCCCGGCCTGGCCCGGGGGCTTGGGCCGGGGGCTTGGGCCGGGCGGGATTGCGCCGGCAGAGGCCGGCGCGGTCCGGTTCAGCGCAGCGGCGGAGGGCTCGGCCCGCGATGCGGGCGAAGGGTCAGCCCCCACCGGATGGCGGCGCCCCGCAGCAGGAAACCCACGAGCGCGCCCGTCAGCGCGGGCCAGGGCGCGCTCAGGCCGGCCTCGTCGAGGACCACGAAGGTCGCGGCCGCCACCAGCGCCGCGGTGACGTAGAGTTCATGGCGGAGCAGGACGGACGGAACGCCCGCCGTGATGTCGCGGATGACGCCGCCCACGCAGGCCGTGATGATCCCGGCCGCGGCCGCCGAGATGGAGGAGACGCCGAACTGGAGAGCCTTGCCGGCGCCGTAGACCGCGTAGGCGGCGAGGCCGGCGGCGTCGAGCCAGTCGAGCGCCCGTTCCGGCCACCAGCGCAGCGGCATCGCCCAGGCCGCCACGGCGACGAGGACGCAGAGGATCACGGGAGCCGGATCCCGCATCCAGAAGACCGGCGCGCCGATCAGGAGGTCGCGCAAGGTCCCGCCGCCCGTCGCCGTGACGAGGGCGAAGAAGCAGGCCGCCACGATGTCGAGGCGCTTGCGCACGGCGGCGAGCGATCCCGAGGCGGCGAACACCGCCAAGCCGGCCAGGTCCAGCCAGGGGAGGAGGGGTTCGAGGGCGATCGGCGACGGCACGTCGGTCAGCTCTTTGCGGCGAGGAGGGCGGGTCCCTCCCGCCGCGGAGTGCCAGCCGCCGGGAGCGTTCGCAACCGTCCGCGGACGGGCCCCCCCCGCCGCGCTTCGCGCGGTGCCGCGCCCCGCCCGGTGCCGCGCCCCGCCCGGTGCCGCGCCCCGCGGTGCCGCTCCGCCCGGCCCGGTTCGGGCCTCGCATCCGCCGCGCCGCGGCGGCCGGACGTCGTCGCTCACGGTCGCGTCTCCCGCGGTCTAGGATGAGGCTCTCAGCGCCCCGTCGCCCGAAGGAGAGCCGCGATGGCCGCCCCGGATCCCGCTCCGGCCGACACCGCCCCGGTGGCCCGCGCCGCGCTCGAGGCCGACCCGCACGGCATGCTCGCGCGCCTGCGCGCCGCCGTCCCGTTCATCCGGACCGACGACGGGGTGGTGATGCTGCTGCGGGCCGCCGACATCCAGGCCCTCGTCACCGATCCGCGCACCCGGCAGGTCGAGACCGAATTCGCGATGCTGCGCGGCATCACCGAGGGCCCGCTCTACGAGTTCTTCCGCCTCACCGCCCTGTTGTCGAACGGCGAGGTGCATCGGCGGCGGCGCGCCCCGATGGCCCGCAGCTTCGCCTTCCAGGCCGTGGCGGCCCTGCGCCCGCGCGTGCGGGCCCTCGCCGAGGATCTCGTGGCCGCGCGGGCGGCGCGCGGGCGCATGAACCTCGTGGCCGATTACGCGTCCCCGCTCCCGGCCCGGGCGATCGCCGCGATCCTCGGCCTTCCGGAGCGCGACGTCCCGGATTTCACGCGCCTCGTCTACGCCATGGCCCGGACCCTGAGCTCGGCCTACCGGCCGGAGGACCGGCCCGAGGCCGAGGCGGCGGCCTGCCGGCTCACGGACTACGTCGACCGCCTCGTGGCGGAGCGCCGCCGCGCGCCGCGGGACGACCTGATCTCGGCCTTCGTGCCGCTCATCGACGCGGGCGACGCCGAGGCGGCGGCCGAGACGCGCATGCAGATCGTCTCCCTGATCCTGGCCGGCAGCGACACGACGCGGGCGGCGCTGGCGATCCAGATCGGCCTGCTGCTGTCCCATCCGGCGCAGTGGCAGGCGGTCTGCCGCGACGAGGCGCTGATCCCCGGGGCGGTGGCCGAGGCTCTGCGCTACGAGCCCGCGGTCGGCTCCTACCCCCGCTTCACCCTGGAGGCGATCCCGCTCGACGGGGGCGTGCTGCCCGCCGGCGCCCTCGTCTCCTTCTCGACGCTCTCGGCCCTGCGCGATCCGGCCCTCTGCGCGCGGCCGGAGGTCTTCGACATCCGCCGCAGCGACCATCCGCGCTGGCACCTCGTCTTCGGGGGCGGCGCGCATCGCTGCCTCGGCGAGGCGCTCGCCCGCATGGAGCTGGAGGAGGGAATGCGGGCGCTCACGGCCCGCCTGCCCGGACTGCGCCTCGACGCGCCCCTGACGGTGCGCGGCTCGGCCGGGATCCGGCGGGTGGAGGAGGTCCCGGTCTCCTGGCCGGCCTGAGGCGGAAGGCCCACTTCCGCGGGCTTGCCGGCATCCCCACATGGTCGCCCGGCGGCCGCCGCGATGGGCGGACGGCCCCTTGGCAATGTCGAGTCACGCGTCATGACCTCGATCAAGGTCAGGCTGTGCGGGGACGGCACCTACACGGTCTTCTGCGACGGCGGCGTGGTCAGCACCGGGCTGACCCGCGCCCAGGCCGATCAACTCGCGGCGGTTCTCCGCTCGATCCAGGGAGGCGGGTGAGGGCCGGGACACCGGCCCCCGCGGGAGCCTGCCGGGTCATGCCGACGGCCCGGGATGCCGACGCATCGGGCCGGCGATCCTCGCGCATCGTCGATGCGAGCCGATGGCCCGACGAAGAGTGGCTTCACCACAAGTCGAGAACGGACCCGACGGTGCCGCCACGGCACCGTCGGGATCATCCCAAATCCGATTGATCCCTTCGGGATAGCGGATGTGGGCTTCGCTCACGCGCCGCGCGGGCTTGCGGCCGGGCGATGCTCCAGGGCGCGGCGCACGGTCGCCTCGACTTGCGCCCGGCGGGATCCCGCCAGCGGGAGGCGCGGCGCCCGCACGTGCTCCGTCGAGCCGAGCGCGATCGCCTCCGCGAGCTTGATGTTCTGGACCAGATAGGTCGAAACGTCGAGGTCGAGGAGCGGCCGGAACCAGCGGTAGAGCGCGAGCGCCTCGGCGAGGCGCCCCGTCCGCAGCAGCCGGTAGAGCGCCACCGTCTCGCGCGGGAAGGCGCAGACCAGGCCCGCCACCCAGCCGACCGCCCCGACCGTGAGCGCCTCCAGGGCGAGGTTGTCGACGCCGGTGAGGATCGCGTAGCGGTCGCCCAGATGGTTGATGATCTCGGTGGTGCGCCGGATGTCGTCGGAGGATTCCTTGATCGCCACGAAGCGCGGATCCGCGGCGAGTTCCGCCATGATCCGCGGCGTGACGTCGACCCGGTAGGCGACCCGGTTCGAGTAGATCATCACCGGCAGGTCGCCGGCCGCCGCCACCGCCCGCAGCGTCGCGACCGTCTCGGCCTCGTCGGTGTGGTAGATCGGGCTCGGCACCACCATCAGGCCGGAGGCGCCGGCCCGGGCGGCGCGCGACGCCAGCGCGCAGGCCTCGCGCGTGCCCGCCTCCGAGACGGTGAGGAGGACGGGCCGGCCGCCCGCCACGCCCTGGGCGGTCCTGAGCACCGCGAGCCGCTCGTCCTGCGACAGCATCGGGCCCTCGCCGAGGGAGCCGCAGACGATCAGCCCGTCGCAGCCCGCCTCCAGCTGGAGCGCGAAGCAGCGCTCCATCTCGGCGTGATCGAGGTCCCCGTCGGGCGTGAACTTGGTCGTGACCGCGGGGAGGACACCGGTCCACATCGTGAGCGTCTCCTGTGACAAGGGCGGGAGGGAGCGGCACCCCGGCGAGGGGGCGCCGCCTCAGGCGGCCTCGGCGGGCGAGGCCGCCTGCGCGGGGCGGGACCGGGCCTGCGCGCCCGGCCTTCGCCGCGGCACGGCCCGGTGCAGCATCTCGCCGACGACGCCGCGCCGGAAGAACGAGACGCAGAGGATGAAGATCAGGCCGATCACCACCGTGACGAGGTCGCCCAGGGTCGCAAGGTAGTTCTGCAGGCCGACGACCAGCGCCGCCCCGACGAGCGGCCCGAACAGGGTGCCGACGCCGCCGAGCAGCGTCATCAGCACCACCTCGGTCGAGGTGTGGAGCGAGACGTCGTTGAGGGAGACGAGCTGGAACACCAGGGCCTTGAGGGCGCCCGCGGCGCCCGCCACGGCCGCCGAGAGCACGAAGGCGATGAGCTTGAAGCGGTCGGTCTCGTAGCCGAGGGAGGTCGCGCGCGCCTCGTTGTCCCGCACCGCCTGCAGGATCCGCCCGAAGGGCGAGTGGACGACCCGGTACACGAACAGGAAGCCCGCCGCGAACAGAGCCAGCGTCAGGTAGTACATCGCCGTGTCGGAGGAGAGCGCCACCAGCCCGAACAGGCTGCCGCGCGGGATGCCCTGCAGGCCGTCCTCGCCCCCGGTCCAGCGCAGCTGCACCGCCAGGAAGGACACGACCTGCGACAGGGCGAGGGTGATCATCGCGAAGGAGATGCCCCGCCGCCGGATCGCGAGGCCGCCGATCACCAAGCCGGCGAGGGCCGCGGCGAGCACCCCGGCGAGGAAGGCCGCCGGCATGCCGAGCGGATGGCTGCCGAGGCGGATCATCAGGGCCCCGGTGACGTAGCCGGCGGTGCCCAGGAAGGCGGCGTGCGCGAAGGAGACCAGCCCGGTGAAGCCGAGCAGCAGGTTGAAGGCGCAGGCGAACAGCCCGTAGCACATCACCTTCATGACGAAGACCGGGTAGATCAGGTGCGGCACGAACGGCACCGCGAGCGCCGCGGCGACGAGGGCGGCGAACAGGCGCAGGGTCGTCGGCATCGCGCGTCCCCCTCAGGCTTCGCGGCCGAACAGGCCGGCCGGGCGCAGCAGCAGCACCAGGGCCATGATCACGAAGATCACCACCGTGGAGGCCTCCGGGTAGACGACCTTGGTGACGCCCTCGACGAGGCCGAGCCCCAGGCCCGTGACCATCGCGCCCAGGATCGAGCCGAG
Source organism: Methylobacterium sp. 4-46 (assembly GCF_000019365.1). GTDB lineage: Bacteria > Pseudomonadota > Alphaproteobacteria > Rhizobiales > Beijerinckiaceae > Methylobacterium. Next base: position 3,924,865 of record NC_010511.1, read on the forward strand.
GCCGCCGATCACCACGACCGCGAACACGATGTTGAGGATGCTGCCGCCCATCAGCGGGGTCACCTGCATGATCGGGGCGGCGAGCACGCCCGCGAGCCCCGCCAGGGCGACCCCGAAGCCGTAGGCCAGCGTGATCATCAGCGGCACGTTGATGCCGAAGGCCTGGAGCAGGCGCGGATTCTCGGTCCCGGCCCGCAGGTAGGCGCCGAGCCGCGTGCGCTCGAAGGCGTACCAGGTGGAGAGGCAGATCAGCAGCGAGGCGCCGACCACGAAGACCCGGTACTTCGGGAGCAGCATGAAGCCGACATCGACCGGCCCCTGGAGCGATTCGGGCGGCTCGTAGCCCTGGCCCGAGACCCCGTAGGCGTGGCGGAACAGCCCCTCGGTCACCAGGGCGACCCCGAAGGTCAGGAGCAGGCCGTAGAGGTGGTCGAGATGGGAGAGGCGCCGCAGCAGCAGGCGCTCGACCGCCATGCCGAGGGCCGCGACGCAGAGGGGCGCCACGAGGAGGGCCGGCCAGAAGCCGATCTGGAATTCGGGCATGCCCAGCCAGGGACCGACCTGCGTCAGGCCGATCCAGGCCAGGAATGCCGCCATCATGAACTGCGCGCCGTGCGTGAAGTTGATGATGTTGAGCAGGCCGAAGATGATCGCGAGTCCCATGCTCAGCATCGCGTAGAAGCAGCCGGCGATGAGCCCGATCGTGACCTGAGCGAGGGCGCTCTGCAGCGTGATGTCCGGCATCGGGAGGCTCCGGCGTGGCGGGCGGGGTGCCGGCGCGGCGCGCCGGCGCGCGGGGTCAGCCCCGGGCGTTGAGGGGGCAGGCGTCGCTCGGCTTCGGATAGACGTCCTCGCCCTTGAGCACCGCCTTGACGGTGTAGAAGTCCCAGTCGCGCTTCGACTCGGAGGGCTTCTTGACCTGGAGCAGCAGCAGGTCGTGCACCAGGGCGCCGTCCGCGCGCAGGCGGCCGTTGCGGATCACCGCGTCGTCGATCGTCATGGTCCGCAGCTTCGCCATCACGGCGCCGGCCTCGTCGGTGCCGGCGGCCTCGATCGCCCGCAGGTAGCTCAGCACCGCCGAGTAGACCGCCGCCTGCGAGGCGCTCGGCATCCGCTTCGTGCGTGCGAAGTAGGTCTCCGCGAAGGCGCGCGAGCGCGCGTCGAAGTCCCAGTAGAAGGCCTCGGTGAGGTACATGCCCTCGGCCTTGGCGAGGCCGAGGCTCCTCACGTCCGTGATGTAGGTGAGGAGCGGCGCGATGACCTGCTTGTCGCCGCGGCCGATGCCGTACTCGGCGGCCTGCTTGATGGCGTTGATGGTGTCGGCCCCGGCATTGGCGAGGGCGATCACCTGGGCGCCGGTGGCCTGGGCCTTCAGCATGTAGGAGGAGAAGTCGCCTCCCGGGAAGGGATGGCGCGAGGTGCCCAGCACCTTGCCGCCCCCGGCCTCCACCACCGCGGCGGCGTCGCGCTCCAGCGAGTGGCCGAACGTGTAGTCCGCCGTCACGAAGTACCAGGATGTGCGGCCGGCCCGGAGCAGCGCCTTGGCGGTGCCGGCGGCGAGCGCGGCGGTGTTGACCATCCACTGCGCGCTGAGCGGCGAGCACTTGTCGGTGATCGCCGCCATGGCGACGCCCGCCGAGAGCATCGTCACCCGGTTCTTCTGGCGGGCGATCTCCATCACGGCGAGCGCCGTGGAGGAGGTCGGGAAATCGGCGATCATGTCGACCTTGCCCTGGTCGAACCACTCGCGGGCGAGGTTCGCGGCGATGTCGGGCTTGTTCTGGTGGTCGGCCGCGACCAGTTCGACCGGGGCGCCGAGCACCTTGCCGCCGACCTCGTCGATGGCGATCTGGGCCGCCACCGCGGAGCCGCGGCCGGTGAAGTCCGCGTAGATCCCCGACATGTCGGTGAGGATGCCGACCTTCACGACGCCGTCGCTGACCGCCTCGGCGGCCCGCCCGCCCGCGGCCGCGAAGGCCGCGAGCGAGAGCCCCAGCGCGTATCCGATGAACCGCGACCGCATTCCCGCCTCCTGTGACCCCGGCCTGCCGCCGGTCCCGTCCCGATATCCCTCCTGCCGGCCTCAGACGCCGAGGAGCTGCGCGACCTCCTCCTCCCGCGCGGCGACCGCCTCGGCCGGGATCTCCGCGGCGACGCGGCCGTGCTCCACCACGTAGTGGCGGTCGGCGAGGGAGCGGGCGAAGTGGAAGTTCTGCTCGACGAGCACGATGGTGAAGCCGCGGCTCTTGAGCAGCGCCACCGCCCGCCCCAGCGCCTCGACGATCACCGGCGCGAGACCCTCGGTGATCTCGTCGAGGAGCAGGATCCGGGCGCCGGTGACGAGGATGCGGCCGAGGGCCAGCATCTGCTGCTCGCCCCCCGAGAGCTGCCCGCCATAGCTGTCCTGCCGCTCGGCGAGGTTGGGAAAGAGGCCCAGCACCTCGGGCAGCGCGAGACCCTGCGTCCCGAGCCGGGGCAGGAGGGTGAGGTTCTCGCGGGTGGTCAGCGTCCGGTAGACGCCGCGCTCCTCCGGGCAGTAGCCGATCCCCAGGCGGGCGATGCGGTGGGGCGGGCGCTGGATCACCTCCTCGCCCCGCACCCGCACCGAGCCGGCCCGCCGGTCGGTGAGGCCGAGGATCGCCCTCAGGGCGGTGGTGCGCCCCGCGCCGTTGCGGCCGATCAGCGTGACGCACTCGCCCTCGCGCACCGTGAGCGACATGCCGAACAGGGCTTGGCTCTCGCCGTACCAGGCTTCCAGGTCGCGGGCCTCCAGGACGACCGGGCGCTCAGCCATGCCCGCCTCCCAGGTAGGCGGCCCGCACCGCGCCGTCGCGCGAGACCTGCGCGTAGCTGCCCTCGGCCAGGATCTCCCCGCGCTGCAGCACCGTGATCGTGTCGCAGAGGTCGGCCACGACCGACATGTTGTGCTCGACCATCACGACCGTCCGGCCCTGCGCCGCCCCGCGGATCAGGTCCTTGACCCGGGCGACGTCCTCGACGGCCATGCCCTGGGTCGGCTCGTCGAGGAGCAGGACGGGCGGGTCGAGCGCGAGGGTGGTGGCGAGTTCCAGGGTGCGCTTGCGCCCGTAGGGCAGGTCGGCGGCGGGCATCTCGGCCGCGTCGGCGAGGCCGACCTCGCCGAGCAGGTCGAGCACCTTCCCGTCGAGCGCCGCCAGGGAGGCGCAGGAGCGCCAGAAGCAGTACTGCGTGCCGAGCCGCCGCTGCAGGGCCACCCGGACGTTCTCCCGCACGCTCAGGTGCGGGAAGGTGGCGGAGATCTGGAAGGAGCGCACGAGCCCCCGGCGCGCCGTGGCCGCCGGGCCTTCCCGCGTGATGTCCCGGCCCTCGTAGAGGATGCGCCCGCTCGTCGGCGCGACGAACTTGCTCAGGAGGTTGAACACCGTCGTCTTGCCGGCGCCGTTCGGGCCGATCAGGGCGTGGATGCTGCCGCGCCGCACCCGCAGGTCGAGGCCGCGCACGGCCGTGAACCCGCCGAAGGACTTCGTCAGACCCACTGTCTCCAGGGCGAGGACGACCACGGCCGGGCTCCTTGTCGAGGTCGATTCGTAGATTGTATAAAATCTGCACCGCGGTCAACAGCCGCGCCGCGGCGCAAGTCCCCAGGGCCGCGTCACCAAGGCCGCGTCACCAAGGCCGCGTCACCGAGGCCGCGCGCCGCGCCGGCCCTGGCGCGAGGCCGGCGAGATGTATAATTTATCCGCCATGGAGCGCGTCACGTGAGTTCGGGGACCACCCCGCCGCCCTCAGGCCCCCGGCCCCCGGCCAGGGGGGAGCAGCTGCGCCACCGCACGGTCTCGGCGGCCGTGGCCGACGCTCTGCGCCAGCGCATCCTCGGCGGCGCGTTGCGCCCCGGGACGCAGCTGCGCCAGGACGCGCTGGCGGAGGAGTTCGGCATCAGCCGCATCCCGGTCCGGGAGGCGCTGCTGCAGCTCGAAGCGAGCGGCCTCGTCAGGATCGTGCCGCACCGGGGAGCGGTCGTCTCGGGCCTCTCGGTCGAGGAGATCGAGGACGTGTTCCAGCTGCGCGCCCTGCTGGAGCCGCAGCTGCTGATCCTGTCGGCGCGCGGCCTGACGGCGGAGGATTACCGGGACTTGCGGGCCCTGCTCGGCGAGTACAAGGCGGCGCTCTGCGCCGAGCGGATCGACCTCTGGGGCGAGCTGAACCGGCGCTTCCACCTCGGCCTCTTGCGCCACGCGGGGCGGCCGCGCTCCCTCGGCATCGTCTCCGGCCTGCTTCAGGATTGCGACAGGCCGACCCGGCTGCAACTCTCCCTTACCGGCGACGTGGCGCGGGCGGACCGCGAGCACACGACCCTGCTCGACCTCTGCGAGGCAGGCGAGGTCGTGGCCGCCGCCGCCCTGCTGCGGTCCCACATCGAGCATGCGGGCCGGGCGCTGATCGGGCTCTACCGCAGCGTCGAGGCGGCGGGCGCCTGACCCGCCGCGCGCCGCGGCCGGAGGCCGCCCGCGGGTCGGCCGCCGCCTTCGCGGGCGCGCCGGTCGGCGCGCGCGAATCGGCCGCTCAGCCGAGCGCCTCGCCGAAGATGGAGGCGCCCGCATCCGCCGCGCCGACCGCCGCCCGGAAGGCCCCGAACAGCTCGCGGCCGATCCCGACATGGGAGGCGGCGAGGTCCGCGGTCGCGGGCGCGCGCGCCGCCCACTCGGCCGGCGGCACCAGCACCTCCAGCCGCCCGGCCGGGGCGTCGACGCGCACCACGTCCCCGTCGCGGATCCGGGCGATCGGCCCGCCCTCCGCCGCCTCGGGGGTGACGTGGATGGCCGAGGGCACCTTGCCGGAGGCGCCCGAGAGGCGGCCGTCCGTGACCAGCGCGACCCGGTGGCCGCGGTCCTGCAGCACGCCGAGCGGCGGCATCAGCTTGTGCAGTTCCGGCATGCCGTTCGCCTTCGGGCCCTGGAAGCGCACCACCGCCACCACGTCGCCCCGAAGCTCGCCCGCCCGGAAGGCCGCCTGCAGCGCCTCCTGCGAGTGGAACACCCGCGCGGGCGCCTCGATCACCTGCCGCTCGGGCGCCACCGCCGAGGTCTTGATCACCGCGCGGCCGAGATTGCCCGCCAGCACGGCGAGGCCGCCGGTCGGCTGGAACGGCGCCGCCGCGCCCCGCAGCACGCCGGTCTCGCCGCTCTCCGCCGGGCCCTCCCGCCAGGCGAGGCCGCCCGCCTCGGTCAGCACCGGCTCGCGCGTGTAGGCGTGCAGCCCCGCCCCGAGCACGGTCTGCGCGTCCGCGTGCAGCAGCCCTTCGCCGAGGAGTTCGCGGATCACGAAGGGCATGCCGCCCGCCGCGTGGAAGTGGTTCACGTCCGCCGTGCCGTTCGGGTAGACGCGGGCGAGGAGCGGCGTCACCTCGGCGAGGTCGGAGAGGTCCTCCCAGGTCAGGGTGATGCCGGCCGCCGCCGCCATCGGCAGCAGGTGGAGCGTGTGGTTGGTCGAGCCGCCGGTCGCGTGCAGCCCCACGATCCCGTTCGCGAAGGCCCGCTCGTCCAGGAGCTGCCCGACCGGCAGGTACTCGTTGCCGAGCGCCGTGATGGCGAGGGCGCGCTGCGCGGCGGCCCGGGTCAGCGCGTCGCGCAAGGGCGTGTCCGGCGTGACGAAGGAGGCCCCGGGCAGGTGCAGGCCCATCATCTCCATCAGCATCTGGTTGGTGTTGGCCGTCCCGTAGAAGGTGCAGGTGCCCGGCCCGTGATAGGAGTCGGATTCGGCGGCGAGCAGGGCGTCGCGCCCCACCTTCCCCTCGGCGTAGAGCTGGCGGATCTTCGCCTTCTCGGGGTTGGGCAGGCCGCTCGTCATCGGGCCGGAGGGGATGAACACCGCCGGCAGGTGCCCGAAGGCGAGGGCGCCGATGACGAGGCCCGGCACGATCTTGTCGCAGATGCCGAGGAACACGGCGGCGTCGAAGGTCTGGTGCGAGAGGGCGACGGCGGTCGAGAGGGCGATGACGTCGCGCGAGAACAGGGAGAGTTCCATGCCGGCCTCCCCCTGGGTGATGCCGTCGCACATGGCCGGCACGCCGCCCGCCACCAGGGCGACGCCGCCGGCCTCGCGGGCCGCCTCGCGCAGCAGGTCCGGGTAGCGCTCGTAGGGGCGGTGGGCCGAGAGCATGTCGTTGTAGGCGGTGACGATGCCGAGGCTGGCGCCCTGGCCGTCGCGCAGCATCGCCTTGTCGCCCGGGCCGCAGGCGGCGAAGCCGTGGGCCTGGTTGGCGCAGCCGAGGGCGCGGCGCCGGGGCGCGCGGGCCGCCTCCCCGGCGATGCGCTCCAGGTAGCGCGCGCGCCGGTCGCGGCTGCGCCGCGCGATCCGCTCCGTCACCTCGCCGAGGCGCGCGTGGAGGGGGGACGTTGGCTCAGATGTCGTCACGACACGATCCTCGCGTTGCGGCGGCAGGGCGGCCCCTCCCGCGCGTCGAGATGAGACGCGGCCCGTCGCGCCGCCGATGCCCCGGACGGCCGCAAGATTCGCACCGCGCACCCGATTTCCGTAACGTCATGGCGCGCGGGACGGAGTCAAGTCGATCGCCGCCATAGCACGGATCCGCGCGCGAGCCCCGCCGCGCCCCGTCGGCGTGCCGCGGGCCGGCGCTCAGGCCGGCGCGGCGCCCTCGGCGGCCTCCGGCCCGGCCGGCAGGCACGCCCTCGGCGCCGGGCGGGGCCGGGCGCGGCGGGCGGCGGGCTGCAGGCGCGCCTCCACCTCGGCCGCGCTCGGCAGTGCGGCGCCGTGCGGGGCGCAGGCCAGGGCCGAGGCGGCCCCCGCATAGGCCAGCAGGTCGCCGAGCGCCTCCGCGTCGAGTCCGGCGAGGCCCTCCCCCGTCATGCGCCCGGTCCGGAACAGCCGGGCCAGGAGGGCGGCCTGGAACATCTCGGCCGCCCCGGCCGCGGCGCTTGCCGGGGCCGGCAGGCTCACCGCGCAGCCGGGCGCGAAGGCGAGCGCGCCCCGCCCGGCCAGCGTCACCGTGACGAGCGAGGCGCCGCGTCCGAGGAGGAGCCAGGCGGCCTCGGCGGGCTCGAGACCGAGGGCGCGGCGCAGATCCTGGTCGCGGGCGGTCACGTGGTCGGCCGCCCGCAGGAGGCGCTCGGCCGGAGGAATGCCCGCCTCCGGCGCCCGCGCGACGGCGGGCAGGCCCAGGCTGACGCTGATGACCCGGCCGCCGGCCTCGCGCTCGGCCAGGGCCGCGTCCGCCCGCCCCGCCGGGCCCGCCGTCAGGGGCCCGACCCGGAACGCGATCGCCCGCACCTGCGCGGGCAGCGCCTCCTCCGAGCGCGGCAGCACCGGAAGATCGTCGGCTTCATTCTCCGCATCCTCCGCGCGCGGCGCGGCCGCCTCGCCGGCCCCCTCGCGCAGAATCGCGGCGGGCACGCCGAGCCTCAGCAGCCCCGCCGCCAGGAGAACCGGCGACCCGCCCGCGAACGCCCTGCCTGCCGGGCCCGCGTGCGCGGCCGCCTCCTCCGCGCGCTCCCGGCGGGACTCGCCGCAGACGAGAATCATGGCGCCGCCCTCCCAAGATGCGGCCCGTGCCCGCACAAGCTCGCGCCCATGTCTCGCCGCCTCGCCGTCGCGTGATGACCGTCCGCAAGCTGACCGAATTCAGCGCGAACGCAACCGCATCAATCTACTTAACTCTAGGGAATATGGCGTGTTCGGTCATGACCTGTTGCGTCAAGATCACGCGGCCAGGATCGCGCGCCGAGGATCGCCCGCCCGATTCGGTGCGGACGCTTCGGGAGGCCCGAACCCGCGCCGCGGGCCCGCGATGCCGGCCCGCGCGGGGCGGGACGGCCCGCGCCCGGCGACGGGACGCGGAGATTGCGCCGCACGCGCTCTTGTGCTTTGGTCCAACCGTCCGAACAGGGCGATGCGGGAGAGCCCAGCCCGGCGCGATGCGCCGGGCATGGCGCCGACGGAGCAACCACCCCCGGAAACTCTCAGGCACAATCACCGCATCGTTGGACAATCTGGAGAGAGGCGCCGTCCGGCGTCCACCGAAGGAGAAACCTCGCACGCCCGTGCGGGGGAAGCTCTCAGGTACCCGCGACAGATGGGGGTGGCCGCGACGCGTCAGCGCCGTCGGTCCCGTATGTCGCGGAGGATCCTGAGATGTCAGCGCAGCCCGCCGAGTCGGTTGCCCTCGAAACCACGCCCCTGCACGACCTGCACCAGCGCCTCGGCGCGCGCATGGTCCCGTTCGCGGGCTATTCCATGCCGCTGCATTATCCGCCGGGCCAGCTCAAGGAGCACCTGCACACCCGCGCGGCCGCCGGCCTGTTCGACGTCTCCCACATGGGGCAGATCCTGCTGCGGGGCGAGGATCCGGCCGCGATCGCCCGCGCCCTCGAGGGCCTGATCCCGGCCGACCTCGTCGGGCTCAAGGTCGGGCGCCAGCGCTACGGGCTCCTCACCGACGCCGCGGGCGGCATCCTCGACGACCTCATGGTGGCGCGCTTCGAGGATCATGTCGTCGTCGTCGTCAACGCGGCGAACAAGAAGGCCGACGCCGCCCACCTGCGGGCGCATCTCCCGGCCGCGATCACCGTCGAGGAGCGGCCCGACGCGCTCCTCGCCCTGCAGGGGCCGGCCGCGGAGGCGGCCCTGGCGGCGCTCGCGCCCGAGGTCGCGGCGATGCGCTTCCTCGACGTTCGGGCGGTCACCCTGCTGGGCGCGCCCGGCTTCGTCGCCCGCTCCGGCTATACCGGCGAGGACGGGTTCGAGATCTCGGTGCCGGCCGCGGTCGCCGCGCCCCTGGCGGAGGCGCTTCTGGCGCAGCCCGGCGTGCAGCCGGTCGGGCTCGGCGCCCGCGACACCCTGCGGCTCGAGGCGGGCCTGTGCCTGCACGGGGCCGATATCGGCCCGGACACCAGCCCGGTCGAGGCGGGCCTGACCTTCGCGATCCCCAAGGTCCGCCGCCGCGGCGGCGCCCGGGAGGGCGGCTTTCCCGGCGCGGCGCGCATCCTGCACGAGTTCGAGGCCGGCCCGGCCCGGCGGCGCGTCGGGCTGCGGCCCGAGGGCCGCGCCCCGGTCCGCGCCGGCGCGCCCCTCCTGGCGGAGGCGGGCGGCGCGCCGCTCGGCCGCGTCACCTCGGGCAGTTTCGGCCCGAGCCTCGGCGGGCCGGTGGCCATGGGCTACGTCGCCGCCTCGCACGCGGCGGACGGCACCCGGATCGTGGCGGAGGTCCGCGGCCAGGCCCTGCCCCTCGCCGTGACCCCCCTTCCCTTCCTCGCCGCGACCTTCAAGCGGGACTGACCGGAGCGACACCGATGCTGCGTTTCACCGAAGACCACGAGTGGCTGAGGCTCGAAGGCGACGTCGCCACGGTCGGGATCACCCGGCACGCGGCCGAGCAGCTCGGCGACCTCGTCTTCGTCGACCTGCCGAAGGTCGGGACCACCCTGAGCAAGGGCGCGGCGGCGGCCGTGGTCGAGTCGGTCAAGGCCGCCTCCGACGTCTACGCGCCCCTCGACGGCGAGGTGACGGAGGCGAACGACGCGGTCGTCGCCGCCCCGGAGACCGTGAACCAGGATCCGGAGGGCGCGGGCTGGCTCTACCGGATGCGGCTCGCCGACCCGTCCAGCCTGGACGCCCTGATGGACGAGGCGGCCTACGCCGCGCTCCCGAAATAGGAATCGAGGAGCCGCGACCATGGCCGCCTACGACCCCTACGACTTCGCCAACCGCCGCCACATCGGCCCGACGCTCGGCGAGATGGCCGAGATGCTGGCCCGCGTCGGCGCGCCGAGCCTGGAGGCGCTGATCGACGAGACGCTGCCGGACGACATCCGCCAGAGCGAGCCGATCGAGTTCGGCCGGCCGCTCACCGAGCGCCGCGCCATGGAGCGGATGCGCGCGGTCGCCGACAAGAACCGGCTGCTCGTCTCGCTGATCGGCCAGGGCTACCACGGCACCACGATGCCGCCCGCGATCCAGCGCAACATCTTCGAGAACCCGGCCTGGTACACGGCCTACTCGCCCTACCAGCCGGAGATCAGCCAGGGCCGCCTGGAGGCGCTGCTGAACTTCCAGACCATGGTCTGCGACCTCACCGCCCTCGACATCGCCAACGCCTCGCTCCTCGACGAGGCGACCGCGGCCGCGGAGGCGATGGGCATGGCCCAGCGGGTCGCCACCGCCAAGGCCGACGCCTTCTTCGTCGACCGGGATTGCCTGCCCCAGACCATCGCGGTGCTGCGCACCCGGGCGGCGCCCCTCGGCTGGCGCATCGTCGTGGGCGACCCCTTCCGCGACCTCGATCCGCGCGCGGTGTTCGGCGCGCTGTTCCAGTATCCGGGCGTGAACGGCGCCGTCCACGACTTCGCCGGCCCGATCGCCGCCCTGCACGCGGCCGGGGCCATCGCGGTGGTGGCGGCCGACCCCCTGGCGCTGACGCTCCTGCGGGCGCCGGGCGAGATGGGCGCCGACATCGCCGTCGGCTCGATGCAGCGCTACGGCGTGCCGATGGGCTACGGGGGCCCGCACGCCGCCTACATGGCGACCCGCGACGCCTACAAGCGGGCGCTGCCGGGCCGCATCGTCGGCGTCTCGGTCGATGCGCGCGGGCGGCGCGCCTACCGCCTCGCCCTCCAGACCCGCGAGCAGCACATCCGCCGCGAGAAGGCGACCTCGAACATCTGCACCAGCCAGGTGCTGCTCGCCGTCGTCGCCTCGATGTACGCGGTCTATCACGGGCCCGAGGGACTGAAGGCGATCGCCCAGCGCGTCCACCGCGACGCGGTGCGCCTCGCGGACGGGCTCGCGCGCCTCGGCTTCACGGTCGAGCCGGAGACGTTCTTCGACACCGTGACGGTGGCGGTCGGCCCCTTCCAGGGCATGATCCTGCGCAGCGCCGTCGAGAACGGGGTCAACCTGCGCCGGATCGGCGAGGACCGCATCGGCATCACGGTCGACGAGCGCACGCGGCCGGACATTATCCAGGCGGTGTGGCGCGCCTTCGGCGGCACGGACCTCGTCTACGACGAGGCCTGGCCCGCCCCGCGCCTGCCCGCCGGGCTCCTGCGGACCTCGCCCTACCTCACCCACCCGATCTTCCACATGAACCGGGCCGAGAGCGAGATGACGCGCTACATGCGCCGCCTCGCCGACCGCGATCTGGCGCTCGACCGCACCATGATCCCGCTCGGCTCCTGCACGATGAAGCTCAACGCCACGGCCGAGATGCTGCCGATCTCCTGGCCGGAATTCGCCGAGATCCACCCCTTCGCGCCCGCCGACCAAGCCCGGGGCTATGCCGAGCTGATCGAGGATCTCTCGGCCAAGCTCTGCGCCGTCACCGGCTACGACGCGATCTCGATGCAGCCGAATTCGGGCGCGCAGGGCGAGTATGCGGGGCTCCTCGCCATCCGCGGCTACCACCTCGCCCGCGGCGAGGGCCACCGCACGGTCTGCCTGATCCCCTCCTCGGCCCACGGCACCAACCCGGCCTCGGCGCAGATGTGCGGGATGAGCGTGGTCGTGGTCGCGGCCGACCCGCAGGGCAACATCGACGTGGACGATTTCCGCCGCAAGGCGGCCGAGCATGCCGACCGGCTCGCCGCCTGCATGATCACCTATCCGTCGACCCACGGGGTGTTCGAGGCCCGGGTGCGGGAGATCTGCGACATCGTCCACGCCCATGGCGGCCAGGTCTACCTCGACGGCGCCAACCTCAACGCCCTCGTGGGGCTCGCCCGGCCGGGGGACATCGGGGCGGATGTGAGCCACCTCAACCTGCACAAGACGTTCTGCATCCCGCACGGCGGCGGCGGCCCCGGCATGGGCCCGATCGGCGTCAAGGCGCACCTGATCCCCTACCTCCCGTCCGATCCGCGCAGCGGCGAGGCGGGCGCGGTCTCGGCGGCGCCCTTCGGCTCGGCCTCGATCCTGCCGATCTCCTGGAGCTACTGCCTGATGATGGGCGGGCGCGGGCTCACCCAGGCGACGCGGGTGGCGATCCTCAACGCCAACTACATCGCCAAGCGGCTCGAAGGCGCCTACGCCATCGTGTACGCGGGCGCGAACGGCCGCGTGGCCCACGAGTGCATCGTGGACATCCGCCCCTTCCAGAAGAGCGCCGGGATCACCGTCGAGGACGTCGCCAAGCGCCTGATCGATTGCGGCTTCCACCCGCCGACGATGAGCTGGCCGGTGGCCGGCACGCTGATGATCGAGCCGACCGAATCCGAGACCAAGGCCGAGATCGACCGCTTCTGCGACGCGATGCTGTCGATCCGGGAGGAGATCCGGGCGATCGAGGAGGGCCGGGCCGACCGGGCGAACAACCCGCTGAAGCAGGCCCCCCACACCGTGCAGGACCTGATCGGCCCCTGGGAGCGGCCCTATTCCCGGGAGGCGGCCTGCTTCCCGGCCGGCTCCCTCGGCATGGACAAGTACTGGCCGCCGGTCAACCGCGTCGACAACGCCTACGGCGACCGCCACCTCGTGTGCAGCTGCCCGCCGGTGGAGTCCTACGCGGAGGCGGCCGAGTAGGCGCATCCGGGGGGCCTGCGGGGGCCCCCGGCCTCATGCGCGATCCGGTTGATTGCTTCGCAATGCGGATGTCGGCTTCGCTCAGGCGCCGCGCGGGCTCGTGATCCGGGATCCGCTTCGATCAAGCGGATCCCGGATCAGATCCGCTTGATGTCGATGCCGTGCTTGCGCAGGGCGTAGCCGATCTGGCGGGGCGTGATCTTGAGGAGGCGGGCGGCCTTGGCCTGCACCCAGCCGGCGCGCTCCATCGCCTGCAGCAGCTGCTCCCGCTCGGTCGGGCGCGGCCGCACGACCGGGCAGGTCTCCGCGCCCGGGCAGGCGGCGGGCGGCTCGCCCTCGGCCGCCGGGGGCGACGCGTCCGGGCTCATCGGCACCGGGATCGCGGCCGCCGGAGCGGCGACCAGGGCCGCGCCCGCGGGCTTCTGCGTGCTGCCCTTCCAGAGCACCGCCGAGAGGCACTGCCCGCTCACGCAGGCGAAGTCCCGCGCGGTGATCACCTCGCCGGCCGCCAACGTGGCCGTGCGCCGGACGCAATTCTCAAGTTCGCGCACGTTGCCGGGAAAGTAGCACTTCTGCAGCACGTCGAGCGCGGTCTGCGCGAAGGCGAGCTTCGACTTGTTCTCGGCATTGTAGCGGGAGAGGAAGGCCCTCGCGAGGTCCGGGATGTCGCCCTGGCGCTCGCGCAGGGGCGGCAGCAGCAGCGACACCACGTTGATGCGATAGTAGAGGTCGGCGCGGAAATCGCCCTTGGCGACCGCCTCCTCCAGGTTGCGGTTGGTCGCGAAGACCAGCCGCACGTCGACGCGCAGGGTGCGGTTGCCGCCCACGCGCTCGAACTCCCCCTCCTGCAGGACGCGCAGCAGCTTGGCCTGGAAGGTGGCGCTCACCTCGCCGATCTCGTCGAGGAAGAGCGTCCCGCCATGGGCGAGTTCGAACCGGCCCTGGCGCGTCCCGACCGCGCCCGTGAAGGCCCCCTTCTCGTGGCCGAACAGCTCGGATTCGAGCACGCTCTCGGCGAGCGCCGCGCAGTTCACCCGCACGAAGGGCTTGCCCTTGCGGGGCGAGAGGTCGTGGATGGCGCGCGCGAAGAGTTCCTTGCCGGTGCCGCTCTCGCCGCGCAGCAGGACCGTGGTGTTGGAGCGCGCCGCGACCTCCGTCATCGCGACGAGGCGCTTCACCTTCTGGCTCTCGCCGATGATGCCGACCGACGAGGAGGTCGCGCTCGATTCGGCGAGCGCCTTCTCCAGCCGGTGGGTCTTGGCGATGAGCTGGTCGCGGTCCTGCGCCACCGTGTTGTGCAGCCGGACCGCTTGGCCGACGAGGTTGGCCACCATGGTGAGGAAGCGCGTGTCCTCGTCGAAGCGGAAGCGCGCGCTGCCGTCCCAGATCCGGTCGATCGAGAGCGTGCCGAGGACGCGCGAATCCGCCTTGATCGGCACGCCGATGAACGAGACCGTGGCCTTGCCGGCATCCTCGAACAGGTCGAGATGGCCCGCGAAGAGCGGGTCGGCGGCGACGTCCTGCACCACCAGCGGGGTCGCGGTGGCGACGATCTGGTCGATCGCCTTCTGGGGCACCCGCGCCCGGATGTGGTGGGCGACCTGCGGCGTCCAGCCGGTGCTGGAGACGATGTCCGGCCCGCCCTCCCGGTCGAGGATGACGATCATGCCGTGATGCATGCTCAGCATCGAGGACAGGATGTTGACCACGTTGGCGAGGGTGACTTCGAGGCGCCGCGCCGCGGTCAGCACCTTGGAGATCTCGTAGATGCCGATCAGCGCCACCTCGGGCGAGGTGCCCCGCGCGGCCGGGCGGGGCGCCGGGGACGGGCTCGCGGCGGGGCTCGGCGCGGGGGATGGGGGCGGGCTCGGCGGGGCGGCCCGCGCTCTCGGCGCCTGCGGCGCGGGCCGCGGCGGTTGCGGCTGGCTTTGCGCGAGCCGCGCCGGGACGACGCGCTCCACCATCGCGTAGGCCGCGTCGATCCGGGTGGGGAGGAAATCCGAGTCGTACCGCTCCATCGTGGTGCGCTCCTGGGACAGACCCGCCCGCCGGCAGCGCCCCGCCGAGGCGGCGCCGGTGGTGGTCGGATTGTGGATTGATCCGCGGCCGTCCGGCCCGGCTTGGCGCGGGGGCGATGCCCCCGGCGAGGGCGGAGGGCTCGTCTCCCCTGACGCGAGCGGCTCCGGGCCGTGATGGGAGCATTGCGCCGGCGCCCCGTCCTTGATCTGGCGCAAACCGAGCGGAGCCGCCCGCGCCGCGCCGGCACGGCGCCGGCGGCCATGCCGGCGGCCATGTCGGCGACGCGGCTCAGGCGGCGGCGCGGACGCTCTCCAGGGCGACCGCCAGCGAGGCGACGACCGCGGCGACGCGCACGGCGGCCTGGATCGCCTCCTCGCCAACCCCCGCCTCGCGCAGCACCTGCTCGTGCGCGTCGATGCAGCGCCCGCAGCCGTTGATCGCCGAGACCGCCAGCGACCACAGCTCGAAATCCGCCCGCGCGACGCCCGGATTGCCGATGCTGCTCATGCGCAGCTTCGCCGGCCGCGTCGCGTAGGCCGGGTTCGAGGCGAGGTGGGTGAAGCGGTAGTAGACGTTGTTCATCGCCATCACGGTGGCGGCGGCCTTGGCGGCCGCGAGCGCCGCCGGGGAGAGGCGCGGCGCCGCCTCCGCCTCCAGGGCGCGGGCCAGGTCCGGGTTGCGGCTCGCGAGCCCGCAGGCGACGAGGAGCCCGTCGCGCTGCTGGGCCGTCAGCGTCTCCTCGCGGCCGAGGCTGGAGAAGTTGAGCCGCACGTCCTTGGCGTAGGGCGGGAGGCTCTGGAGCAGGGCGTCGAGGGTCATCGCCGCCTCCCTCAGGCGGCTTTGAGGACGCCGCCGCCGACCTCGCGGTTGCAGGGGCAGAGCTCGTCGGTCTGCAGCGCGTCGAGCACGCGCAACGTGTCCTTGGGCGCGCGCCCGACATTGAGGTTGGTCGCGTAGACGTGCTGGATCACGTTGGCGGGGTCGACCACGACGGTGACGCGATAGGCCACGCCCTCGGGCGAGCGCACGCCGAGCCCGTCGATCAGGCTGCCCTTCGGATCCGCGAAGGACCAGATCGGCAGCCGGTCGAGATCCTTGTGGTCGCGCCGCCAGGCCAGCTTGACGTGCTCGTTGTCGCTCGATCCGCCCAGCACCACCGCGTCGCGGTCCTCGAAGTCCGGCGCCAGCTTGGCGAATTCGGCGATCTCGGTCGGGCACACGAAGGTGAAATCCTTCGGGTAGAAGAAGATCACCTTCCACTTGCCCGGGAAGCTGTCCCGCGTGAGGGCCTCGAAGGCCGAGACCCCGTTCTCCTGGTGATGATTGAAGCCGGGCTTGACCCCGACGACCTCGAAGGCGGGAAGCGTGTCACCGATGCCGAGCATATTCGCATCTCCGGGAGCGCTGTGAGGGGGAAACCGGTCCGGCCGGGGCCGAGGGCCTGCTTCAAGCCCCGTGCCAGGGGCGATCTCCTTGGAATTCAACGGATTCCATTCTGCGCCGGCCGTGTCGGGTTCCGGACACGCGCGGGGCGCGGGGTCCGGTTCGTGTCGGATTCCCGACAGGGGCGCGCCGGGCGCCGGGGGCCCGAAATCCCCGCGCCCGCAGGGGGATTCGGGCCCGCGGCGGGTCCGGGCGGCGCTGGCACGGGCGTCGCAGTGGGGGCCGGGCGCCCGCGCGCGGCGCCGCCGCGAGCCCCGGAGGCCGGATGCAGACCGTGAACAGCTTCGCGCCGGCCGGCCGGGCGCCGGTGGCGATCGTGCTCGGCACGAACGACGTCGCCACCGCGGTGGCGCACGCGCTGCACGGCGCCGGCTACGGGGTCGTGCTCTCGCGCGACGCGGCCCACCCGGTGCTGCGCCGGCGCATGGCCTTCGACGAGGCGCTGGAGACCGGCCGGGTCGAGATCGAGGGCCTGGAGGCGGTGGCCGCCGACACGCTCGTGCAGATCATGATGGCCTTCCTCGACCGCCGCTTCGTCTGCGTCACCACCATGGAACTCGGCGACCTCGTCTGCCTCGGGCTGATCGACGTGCTGGTGGATGCGCGGATGCGCATGCGCCACCTCGCGGCCGATATCCGGCCCTACGCGCGGCTCACCATCGGGCTCGGCCCGGGCTTCACCAGCGGCCGCACGGTCGACGCGGCGATCGAGACGGCGCCGGAGGCGGTGGGGATCGTCCCGCCGGCCGGCTCGACCCTGGCGGCGCACGGGCGCTCGGCCCTGCTCGGCGGCGCCGGGCGGGAGCGCTTCGCCCGCGCGCCCCGGGACGGCCTCTGGCGGACGCGGGCCGAGATCGGCGCGGCGGTGCGCGCCGGCGAGAGCCTCGGCACCTGCGCGGGGATCGCCGTCGCGGCTCCCCTCTCCGGCCGGCTCCGGGGCCTCGTGCGGGACGCGACCGATCTGCGCGCCGGGACCAAGGTCGCCGAGGTGGATCCGCGCCCGGACGGCGAGGCGTCCTGGCTCGGTATCGCCGACCGGCCCCGGCGCATCGCGGCCGCGACCCTCGACGCGATCCGCACCCTCGACGACCTCTGCGCGTCCGGACAGGATCGTGCGGGGGCCCGGGGCGGGCCGCGCATCTGGCACAGCTGACGAATCCGGAGAGAGGGCGATGAGCAGCCTGTGGTGGTCCGATGCCCTGATCGATCGCTGGCTCGCGGAGGACGTGCCCCACGGCGACCTGACCACGCGCGCACTCGGCATCGGCGAGCGCCCGGCGCGGATGCGCTTCAGCCTGCGGGCGGCCGGGACGGTCTGCGGCACGGAGGCCGCCCTGGCGCTCGTGCGGCGGGCCGGCGGCGAGGGCGCGGTGCGGGCGGCCTCCGGCAGCCGCGTGCCGGCGGGCGGCGTCCTCCTCGACGCGACCGGCCCGGCGGGGGCGCTCCACGAGAGCTGGAAGGTGGCCCAGACCCTGATCGAGGCCCTGTCCGGGATCGCCACCGCCACGGCCGCGATCGTGGACGCGGCCCGGGCGGTGGCGCCCGCCATCGCCGTGGTGACGACGCGCAAGACCCTGCCGGGCGCCAAGGGGCCGATGATCGCGGCGATCCGGGCGGGCGGGGCCGAGCCGCACCGGCTCGGCCTGTCCGAGACCCTGCTGGTCTTCCCCGAGCACCGCGCCTTCCTGCCCGACCCGGTCGCCGCGCTGACGGCCCTTCGCCGCGCCGCGCCCGAGAAGGCGATCGTGGTCGAGGTCACCGGCCTGGAGGAGGCGCGCGCGCTCCTGGCCGCGGGGCCCGACATCCTGCAATGCGAGAAGCTGCCGCCCGAGACGGTCGCCGCCGTCAAGGCCCTCGCCCGGGCGGCGGGCGGCGTGACCCGGGTCGCGGCGGCGGGGGGCGTGACCGCCGCGAACGCCGCCGCCTACGCGGCAGCGGGCGCCGACATCCTGGTCACCTCCGCGCCCTACTGGGCGAAGCCGGCGGACGTGAAGGTCGCGATCGAGGCGGCCTAGGGGGCTGCCGTCCGGTTCGGCGGGGACGCGATCCGCCACCCCGCGCGCCGACCCCGCCGGACCGGAGAACCGCCCGACGATCGCCTGCCTGATGATCCTGAACCGGTCTCGCAGGGGAAAGCGACGGGGCGGGCCGGACGCGGCACGCGCACCGCGCCTCCGAGGCCGACGATCGCTCGTCCGGCTCCGCCGTGATCTGATCTCCGGCAGATCATGGCGCGCTGCCTGCCGCAGCCCCATCCTTCCCCAGCGTGAGAAAAGGTCGGGAGGCCGTGATCCGGGATCCGCTTGATCGAAGCGGATCCCGGATCACGCGCCTGCGCGGCGCCTGAGCGCGGCGCCTGAGCGAAGCCGACATCCGCATGGCCGAAATCGGAGATGGCGAAGCAATCCGTCGGATGTCGTATGACATGACGGCCTCGTGAGCCGTTCCTCGATCTCGGTCCCGGCCGGGCAGGTCCGCGGCCCCGGACACATGCTTGAGGTCCGGCGGGGTGATGGTTCCGGACGGCGCGCGGTCTTCAGCCTCTCCGCACGAGGAACGCTGCGCGGCCGCAGCGCCCCCTCCCGGCCGCGCCCGCATCGCGCGCGCCGCCCTCTCCCGCCGCCGGGGCTGTCGGAGTTTGTCGGGTTCCCAACAGCCCGGTGGCGTCTGCGCCAATCCCCCTCTGCTGCCATAAGCTACTGAGATGATGGCAGAAACATCGTCCGAAAGCGCTGGCACATCGCTTGCGCAAACAGGGTGCGACGGCGGCGGAAGTCGCTGCCGGCCGTGACATCGGGTGCGATGTCGCCACCTACCAAGCGGGGTTCGACCATGGCTGGTCTGCGCCAAATCGCGTTCTACGGGAAAGGGGGGATCGGCAAGTCGACCACCTCCCAGAACACCCTCGCCGCCCTCGTCGAGATGGGTCAGAAGATCCTGATCGTCGGCTGCGATCCGAAAGCCGATTCCACGCGCCTCATCCTCAACGCGAAGGCGCAGGACACCGTTCTCAGCCTCGCGGCCGAGGCCGGGTCCGTCGAGGATCTCGAACTCGAGGACGTCCTCAAGATCGGCTACAGGGGCATCAAGTGCGTCGAGTCCGGCGGTCCCGAGCCGGGCGTCGGCTGCGCCGGCCGCGGCGTCATCACCTCGATCAACTTCCTGGAGGAGAACGGCGCCTACGAGGACGTCGACTACGTCTCCTACGACGTGCTCGGCGACGTGGTCTGCGGCGGCTTCGCCATGCCGATCCGCGAGAACAAGGCCCAGGAAATCTACATCGTCATGTCCGGCGAGATGATGGCGCTCTACGCGGCCAACAACATCGCCAAGGGCATCCTCAAATACGCCCATTCGGGCGGCGTGCGTCTGGGCGGGCTGATCTGCAACGAGCGCCAGACCGACCGCGAGCTCGACCTCGCCGAGGCCCTGGCCAAGCGCCTGAACTCGCAGCTGATCCACTTCGTGCCGCGCGACAACATCGTCCAGCACGCCGAGCTGCGCCGCCAGACGGTGATCGAGTACGCGCCGGCCTCCGCCCAGGCGGCCGAGTACCGCAAGCTCGCCCAGAAGGTCCACGAGAACGGCGGCAAGGGCACCATCCCGACCCCGATCACCATGGAAGAGCTGGAGCAGATGCTGCTCGACTTCGGGATCATGAAGACCGAGGAGCAGCAGCTCGCCGAGCTCGCCGCCAAGGAAGCCGCCAAGGCCGCGGCCGCCGTCCACTGATCCAACGCGCCACCGGGAGCGGCCGCGGCCGCTCCCCCGCGGCTGCTTCCCGCGGCCGCGGCCGCTCCCGCGCGGCTGCTCCCCCGCGGCCGCTCCCTCCCGGCGCGCGGCTCGACGGCCGCCCCGGCCCTGCCAGCACGGAAGGTCGACTGCCATGAGCCTCGATTACGAGAACGACGGCGCACTCCACGAGAAGATCATCGAGGACGTGCTGGCCGCCTACCCCGACAAGTTCGCCAAGCGCCGCCGCAAGCACCTCTCGGTCGCCACCCCGGCCGGCGCCGAGGAGACCGCGCCCGCGGAGGAGACGCTCCTCACCGAGTGCGACGTGAAGTCCAACATCAAGTCCATTCCGGGCGTCATGACCATCCGGGGCTGCGCCTATGCCGGCTCCAAGGGCGTGGTCTGGGGACCGGTCAAGGACATGGTCCACATCTCGCACGGGCCGGTCGGCTGCGGCCAGTATTCCTGGTCGCAGCGCCGCAACTACTACATCGGCACGACCGGGATCGACACCTTCGTGACGATGCAGTTCACCTCCGACTTCCAGGAGAAGGATATCGTCTTCGGCGGCGACAAGAAGCTCGACAAGGTCATCTCCGAGATCGAGAGCCTGTTCCCGCTCAATCACGGCGTCACGATCCAGTCGGAATGCCCGATCGGCCTGATCGGCGACGACATTGAGGCGGTGGCCAGGAAGAAGAAGAAGGAGATCGGCAAGACCGTGGTGCCGGTCCGCTGCGAGGGCTTCCGCGGCGTGTCGCAGTCCCTTGGCCACCACATCGCCAACGACGCGATTCGCGACTGGGTGTTCGAGAAGCAGGACGGCGAGATCGCCTTCGAGGGCACGCCCTACGACGTCAACGTGATCGGCGACTACAACATCGGCGGCGACGCCTGGGCCTCCCGCATCCTGCTGGAGGAGATGGGGCTGCGCATCGTCGGCAACTGGTCGGGCGACGCCACCCTGGCCGAGATCGAGCGGGCCCCGAAGGCCAAGCTCAACCTCATCCACTGCTACCGGTCGATGAACTACATCTGCCGCTACATGGAGGAGAAGTACGCGATCCCGTGGATGGAGTACAACTTCTTCGGCCCGTCCCAGATCGCGGCCTCGCTGCGCAAGATCGCCAAGCACTTCGGCCCCGAGATCGAGGAGAAGGCGGAGGCGGTGATCGCCAAGTACCAGCCGCTCGTCGATGCCGTGATCGCCAAGTACGGCCCGCGCCTGAAGGGCAAGAGCGTCATGCTCTACGTCGGCGGCCTGCGCCCGCGCCACGTGATCACCGCCTACGAGGATCTCGGCATGGAGATCGCGGGCACCGGCTACGAGTTCGCCCACAACGACGACTACCAGCGCACCGGCCACTACGTGAAGAACGGCACGCTGATCTACGACGACGTCACCGGCTACGAGCTGGAGAAGTTCATCGAGAAGATCCGGCCCGACCTCGTCGGCTCCGGCATCAAGGAGAAGTACCCGGTCCAGAAGATGGGCATCCCGTTCCGGCAGATGCACTCGTGGGACTATTCGGGCCCGTACCACGGCTACGACGGGTTCGCGATCTTCGCCCGCGACATGGACCTGGCGATCAACAACCCGGTCTGGGGCCTGTTCGACGCGCCCTGGAAGGCGAAGCCGGCCCCGGCGTTCCTGGACGCCGCCGAGTAGCACCGCGCCTCGCGGCGCCCCCGCCGCGGGCTCCCCTCCCGTGTGTTCCGACCGATGCGCGCCGCCGTATGGCGCGGCCGCGAGCCAAGGAGCCGTTCCGATGCCCCAATCCGCCGACCGGGTGCTCGATCACGCACCCCTGTTCCGTCAGCCCGAATACCAGGAGATGTTCGCCCGCAAGCGCGAGCAGTTCGAGTGCCCGGCCTCCGGCGAGGCGGTCGAGGCGCAGCGCGACTACGCCAGGACCTGGGAGTACCGCGAGAAGAACCTCGCCCGCGAGGCCCTGGTGGTGAACCCGGCCAAGGCCTGCCAGCCGCTCGGCGCGGTCTTCGCGGCGGCCGGCTTCGAGCGCACGATGAGCTTCGTGCACGGCTCGCAGGGTTGCGTCGCCTATTACCGCTCCCACCTGTCGCGCCACTTCAAGGAGCCGTCCTCGGCGGTCTCCTCCTCGATGACCGAGGACGCGGCGGTGTTCGGCGGCCTCAACAACATGATCGACGGCCTCGCCAACACCTACTCGCTCTACGACCCGAAGATGATCGCGGTCTCGACCACCTGCATGGCCGAGGTGATCGGCGACGACCTGCACGCCTTCATCCAGAACGCCAAGAACAAGGGGTCGGTGCCGCAGGATTACGACGTTCCCTTCGCCCATACCCCGGCCTTCGTGGGCAGCCACGTCGACGGCTACGACAACATGATCAAGGGCGTGCTGGAGCATTTCTGGAAGGGCAGGACCCGCAGCGCCGGCGAGGGACTCAACCTGATCCCGGGCTTCGACGGGTTCTGCGTCGGCAACAACCGCGAGCTGAAGCGCCTGCTCGACCTGATCGGGGTCTCCTACACGCTGATCCAGGACGCCTCCGACACCTACGACACGCCCTCGGACGGCGAGTTCCGGATGTATTCGGGCGGCACCCGGCTCGAGGACGTCGCCGCCGCGCTGAACGCCAGGGCGACCCTCTCGCTGCAGAAGTACTGCACGCGCAAGACCCTCGACTACGCGGCGGAGCAGGGCCAGGAGACCCACAGCTTCCACTACCCGCTCGGGGTGCGCGGCACCGACGAGCTCCTGCTCAAGATCTCGGAACTGAGCGGCCGGCCGATCCCCGAGGCGATCACGATGGAGCGCGGCCGGCTCATCGACGCCATGGCGGACAGCCAGTCCTGGCTGCACGGCAAGAAGTACGCGATCTTCGGCGACCCGGACGTGGTCTACGGCCTCGCGCGCTTCGTCATGGAGACCGGCGGCGAGCCGATCCACTGCCTCGCCACCAACGGCACCAAGGCCTGGGAGGAGGAGATGCAGGCGCTCCTCGCCTCCTCGCCCTTCGGCGCCAGCGGCCAGGTCTGGGCCGGCAAGGACCTCTGGCACCTGCGCTCGCTGCTCTTCACCGAGCCGGTCGATTTCGTGCTGGGCAATTCCTACGCCAAGTACCTGGAGCGCGACACCGGCACGCCGCTGATCCGCACCGCCTTCCCGATCTTCGACCGGCACCACCACCACCGCTTCCCGGTGATGGGCTACCAGGGCGGCCTGCGCCTGCTGACGACGATCCTCGACAAGATCTTCGACAAGCTCGATCAGGACACCATCGACCCGGCCAAGACCGACTACTCGTTCGACCTCACCCGCTGAGCGCCGCGGCGGCACCGGCCCGGCGCCGGTGCCGCCCTCGCAGATGTCCGACCGGATCCGGAGGCAGGGCCATGCTCAAGGACAAAATCGCGGACGTGTTCAACGAGCCCGGTTGCGAGAAGAACCAGGCCAAGGGCGCCAAGGAGCGCAAGAAGGGCTGCACGAAGCCCCTCACCCCCGGGGCGGCGGCGGGCGGCTGCGCCTTCGACGGGGCCAAGATCGTGCTGCAGCCGATCACCGACGTCGCCCACCTGATCCACGCGCCCCTCGCCTGCGAGGGCAACAGCTGGGACAATCGCGGGGCGGGCTCCTCCGGCTCCGACCTCTGGCGGCGCAGCTTCACCACCGACCTCACCGAACTCGACGTGGTGATGGGCCAGGGCGAGAGGAAGCTCTACCGGGCCGTGCGCGAGATCGCCCGCACCTACGCGCCCCCGGCGATTTTCGTCTACTCCACCTGCGTCACCGCCCTGATCGGCGACGACATCGAGGCGGTCTGCGCCAAGGCCTCCGAGACCTGCGGGCTGCCGGTGATCCCCGTGAACGCGCCGGGCTTCGTCGGCTCGAAGAATCTCGGCAACAAGCTCGCCGGCGAGGCGCTGCTCGACCACGTCATCGGCACGGTCGAGCCCGACGACGTCGGCCCCACCGACATCAACATCCTGGGCGAGTTCAACCTCGCGGGCGAGTTCTGGGCGGTGCGCCCGCTCTTCGAGCGGCTCGGCATCCGCATCCGCGCCTGCATCCCGGGCGACGCGCGCTACCGCGAGGTCGCGGCCGCCCACACGGCGCGGGCGACGATGATGGAATGCTCGACCGCCCTCATCAATCTCGCGCGCAAGATGGAGGAGCGCTGGGGCATCCCCTTCTTCGAGGGCTCCTTCTACGGCATCTCCGACACCTCGGACGCCCTGCGCCAGACCGCCCGGCTGCTGGTCGGGCGGGGCGCGCCCTCCGACCTCCTCGACCGCACCGAGGCCCTGATCGCCGAGGAGGAGGCCCGGGCCTGGGCGCGGCTGGAGGCGTTCCGGCCGCGGCTCCAGGGCAAGCGGGTCCTGCTCAACACCGGCGGGGTCAAGTCGTGGTCGGTGGTGGCGGCGCTGATGGAGATCGGCGTCGAGATCGTCGGCACCTCGGTCAAGAAGTCGACCGCCGAGGACAAGGAGCGGATCAAGCAGCTCCTGAAGGACGAGAACCACATGTTCGAGAGCATGGCCCCGCGCGACCTCTACGCGAAGCTGGCCTCGCACGAGGCCGACATCATGCTGTCGGGCGGGCGGACGCAGTTCATCGCGCTCAAGGCGAAGATGCCCTGGCTCGACATCAACCAGGAGCGGCATGTCGCGTATGCGGGCTACGACGGCATGGTGGAGCTCGTCCGGCGCATCGACCTCGCTCTCTCGAACCCGATCTGGGCCGACCTGCGCGATCCCGCGCCCTGGGACGCCGAGGGGCGGCTGACCGCGGCCGGGGCGGCCCCGCGCGCGGAGCCCGGCCGGGATCCCGCCGCGGATCCCACCTTCCTGGCCCATCACCGCAGGAAGTTCGCCGGTGCGGGCGCCGACGACATGGCCGAGTGCTGAGGAGGACGCCGTGAATCCGGTCACCCCGCTCGCCAAGGCGGTCGCCACCAACCCGCTGAAATCCTCCCAGCCCCTCGGCGCGGCCCTGGCCTTCCTGGGCATCGAGGGCGCCATGCCGCTCTTCCACGGCTCGCAGGGCTGCACCTCCTTCGCGCTCGTCCTGCTGGTGCGGCACTTCAAGGAGACGGTCCCGCTCCAGACCACCGCGATGGACGAGGTCGCCACGGTGCTCGGCGGCGCCGACCACCTGGAGGAGGCGATCCTCACCCTCAAGACCCGCACCGGGCCGAGCCTGATCGGCATCTGCACCACGGCGCTGGTCGAGACGCGCGGCGAGGATTTCTCCGGCGACCTCGCCCTGATCCGCGGGCGCCACGCCGAGACCCTCGGCGAGACCGAGCTGGTCCTCGCCCAGACGCCGGACTTCGCCGGCGCCATGGAGGAGGGCTGGGCCAAGGCGGTCTGCGCCACCATCGCGCAGGTCGTGCCGGAGGCCGAAAGCCGCGTCGCCGCCCTCAACCGGATCAACATCCTGCCGGGCCAGCACCACACGGTGGCGGATGTCGAGTTCCTGCGCGAGAGCGCGCTCGCCTTCGGGCTCGAACCGGTGATCCTGCCCGACATCGCCGGCTCCCTCGACGGCACGGTGCCGGCGCGCTGGATCCCGACGAGCTACGGCGGCACGCCGGTCGCGGCGATCCGCGGCATGGGCCGGGCCCTGCACACGATCGCGCTCGCCGAGCACGTGCGCGGGGCGGCCGCCCTGCTCGAGGCCCGCACCGGCGTGCCCTTCACGGTCCTCGACACGCTGACCGGCCTCAAGGCGGCGGACCGCTACGTCGCGCTCCTCGCCTCCCTCTCGGGCAAGCCGGTCCCGGCCGCCCTGCGGCGGCGGCGCAGCCAGCTCGAGGACGCGCTCCTCGACGGGCATTTCCACATCGGCGGCCTGCGGGTGGCGATCGCGGCCGAGCCGGACCTGCTCTACGGGCTCGCCAGCTTCTTCGCCGGGCTCGGCGCCACCGTCGCGCTCGCCGTGACCACCACGGGCGACAGTCCGATCCTCGCCCGGGTCCCGGCCGAGACGGTGGTGGTCGGCGATCTCGGCGATCTCGAGGCCCGGGCGTCGGGCTGCGACCTCCTCGTCACCCACAGCCATGGGCGCCAGGCCTCCGAGCGCCTCGGCATCCCGCTGATGCGGGTGGGCTTCCCGATCTTCGACCGGCTCGGCTCCCCGCACCGGCTCTCGATCGGCCACGAGGGCACCCGCGACCTGATCTTCGAGGTGGCGAACCTGGTCCAGGCCAACCGCCGCGAGCCCACCCCCCAATCCCTCAATCCGTTCCGTGACCGGGGAGAATCCCATGACGGCCTTGCGCAGATTGCGGCTCGTTGAGAGCGAGGAGCCGGCGGAGCAGGCCGCCGGCCCAGCCTTGCGCGTCGCCATCGCCACCCAGGACCTGAAGAGCCTCAACGCCCATTTCGGCTCGGCGCGGCGCTTCGCGCTCTACGACGTGACCGTGCGGGGCTGGAGCTTCGTCGAGGCGGTCACCTTCGAGGAGGTCTCCGACGAGGGCGGCCGGCACCGGACCGACGGCGACGACCGCATCACCCCGAAGGTCGAGGCCCTGCGCGGCTGCCACCTGCTGTTCTGCCTCGCGATCGGCGGCCCCTCCGCCGCCAAGGTCGTCACGGCGAAGATCCACCCGATCAAGATCGCGCAGGCGCAGCCGATCGAGGCCGTGCTGGAGCGCACCCGCGCCATGCTGGCGGGCGCGCCCCCGCCCTGGCTGCGCAAGGTGCTGGCCGCGTCCGGCGCGACCGCCCCCGAACCCTCCTTCGCCGACGACGAGGACTGATCCGCCGGTCGGACGATCACGTCCGGACAGCATCTGACAAGCCCGCGCGGCGCCTGAACGAAGCCGAAATCCGCTTGGCGAAGCAATCCGTCGGATTTCGTCTGACAAGCCCGCGCGGCGCGTGAGCGAAGCCGAAATCCGCATGGCGAAGCAATCCGTCGGATTTCGGTTGATCCGATCGCCGATGGCGACCGCACGACCCCGGAGAGACCGACCATGTCCGAGACCGCCACCCTGGAGCGCGCCCCCGAGGAGGCCGCCCTCGCCACCCCCTTCCTCACCGCCCTGGTGCGGCTGCTGCGCGCCCAGGACAGCTACGGCGCCTGGGAGAAGAAGCCGGACGCCCAGCTCCTGCGGGACTTCATCGTCTCGAAGGAGCAGCGCCGCCAGATCCCGATCATGGGCGATCCCGACCCGGACGTGCTGTGGCGGGTCGAGCTGTTCTACACGGCGGTGGGCCTCGCCGTGGAGGCGCGCGCCGGGCTGATCGCCAGCCCGATGATGAAGATGAGCCACGAGGGTTTCGG
This sequence comes from Methylobacterium sp. 4-46, assembly GCF_000019365.1. Taxonomy (GTDB): domain Bacteria; phylum Pseudomonadota; class Alphaproteobacteria; order Rhizobiales; family Beijerinckiaceae; genus Methylobacterium. The sequence continues at coordinate 3,951,843 of NC_010511.1, forward strand.
CCGCGTGCTGCTCACGGCGGGCCGGCTCATCGTCCTCAACAAGTACCTGCGCGACGTGCACCGCTTCGGCTTCGAGAGCCTCGCCAAGCTCGCCGAGGCCGGCGGCAGGGCGATCGACGAGGCGGCCGCCATGATCGCGGCCCATCCCGACGTCGCCCGCATCTGACGGAGGCCGGCATGTCCGACATCGAGACCCTCAAGGCCGAGATCAAGAAGCTGTCGTCCCGGTCCGTCACCGCCAAGATGAACCTGCACGACCTCTCGGAGGACCTGCCCACCAACTGGCAGTCGATCCTGCGCGTGGCGCAGGAGACCTACGACGCGTTCCAGGCCCTCGACGCGGCGCGCCGCGCCCTCAAGGCCGCCGAGGCCTGATCCCCGGGGCGGCCGCGGGCCGCCCTCCCCCCGGTTGAGAAGGAGCCCCGCCATGGCCTTCACGACGCGCGACGGCCGCGCCTGGATGCCGGATTACCTGGTCGCCATCGACGCCAAGACCTGCATCGGCTGCGGCCGCTGCTACAAGGTGTGCTCGCGCGACGTGATGCACCTGTTCGGCGTCGGGGCGGAGAACGCGCTCCTCGGCCGGGTCGGCGACGAGGACGACGACGAGTTCGACGGGAAACTGGTGCGCAAGGTCATGGTGGTGGACGAGGCGGGCGCCTGCATCGGCTGCGGCGCCTGCGCCCGGGTCTGCCCCAAGGCCTGCCAGACCCACGTTCCGGCCGACCGGATCGCGGCCTGAGCCATGGCCGCGCCCGGATACGCCGCCCTGATGGCGGGCCAGGAGGCGGCCCGCCCGTCCGCCGACCCGTTCGACGCGCATCTCTTCGCCTGCGCGCTCGCGCTCTGCGCCGCGGAGGCGGCGCATCGGGGCGAGAGCCTCGCCGCCCGGCTCGGCCTCGGGCCGGAGGATCTCGCCGCCCTGGAGGCCCGGTTCTTCGCACCCGGCGCCCTGGCGCCCGGCACCCTGGCGCCCGGCACCCTGGCGCGCAGCGGGACCGCACGGCCCGATCCGGGCGAGGAGGAGGCGATGGTCCGCGACCTCCTCCTCGCGCACCGCGCCGGGCGCGGCCCGGAGGAGGCGTGGCTCGCCGCGATCGTGGCCCGCCGGGCGATGGAGCCCGATCACCTCTGGCAGGATCTCGGCCTGCAGGCCCGCTCAGAATTGTCGCGCCTGATGGCGCGGCACTTCCCGGCGCTCGCGGCGGGGAACGACCGCAACATGAAGTGGAAGAAGTACCTCTACCGCCGCCTGTGCGAGGCGGAGGGCTTCGTCCTCTGCACGGCGCCGAGCTGCGGCGTCTGCGCGGATTTCGGATCCTGCTTCGGCGACGAGAGCGGGGAGAGCCGGATGGCGCAGCGGCGCCGGGCGGCCGACCATGCCCTTGCCGCGCCGTGAGCGGGCCGCCCCCTTGCGCTGCCTCAAGGCGCGGCGCGGCGGGCGGGGCGATCCTGGCTCTGCCGGCGGCCTGCCTCCGGTCGCGCCCGGGCGGCCCCGCCCCGCGGCCGCGCGAATGAACCCCGTCCTCTCGGAGCCGAGCCCCGATGATCGTCTGCTCCTGCAACGTCCTGTCGGATACGGCGGTGCGGGCCTGCGCGGCCGACAGCGCCCTCACGCCCGCCGGCGTCTTCCGCGCCCTCGGCTGCCGCATCCGCTGCGGGCGCTGCGCGAAGACGATCCGGGCCATCCTGACGAACCGGGAGGTCGGTCCGGGCGCCCTCCCCTCCTGCGACGGGCGCTGCTGCGCCGCCCGCGACACGGCGGCCTGGATCAACCAGGGAAGCCTCGCGGCGATGGCCGCCGCGACGGCGCAGGCCCCGCCGCGCTGAACGCCGCCCGCCGCCCGGCGGCGGTCCCTTCGGCGCGGCGGGGAAGATCTCGGGCCGCGCGTCCTTCTCTCGGGAGAGCCCATGAGCACCTCGACGCCGTGTTCCTCTGCCGGCGCGGAGCGCGGCGCGCGCGCCGCGGAGCGGGGCGCCGGCCGCACGCTCCTCCTCACCGGGGCGAGCCGCGGCATCGGCCACGCCACCGTCAAGATCTTCGCCGAGGCGGGCTGGCGCGTGATCACCTGCGCGCGCCGGCCCTTCGACCCGAATTGCCCCTGGGAATCGGGCCGGATCGACCATGTCCCGGTCGATCTCGCCGATCCGGCGGCCACCGGCCGCGCGGTCGCGCGCGTGAAGGAGCTGATTGGCGACGGGCCCCTCCACGCGCTCGTGAACAATGCCGGCATCTCGCCCAAGACCCCGGCCGGCGGGCGGCTGTCCTCGGTCGACACGCCGCTGCAGACCTGGATGGACGTCTTCCACGTCAACTTCCTGGCGCCGGTGATCCTGGCGCGCGGGCTGCTCGACAACCTGGTGGCGGCGGGCGGCTCGATCGTGAACCTGACCTCGATCGCGGGGACGCGGGTGCATCCCTTCGCGGGCGCGGCCTACGCGACCTCGAAGGCCGCCCTGTCCTGCCTGACCCGCGAGATGGCCTTCGACTTCGCGCCCTACGGCGTGCGGGTGAACGCCATCGCGCCCGGGGAGATCCGCACCGAGATCCTCTCGGCCGAGACCGAGGCGCATCTCGCGCCGACCATCCCGATGCGCCGCATCGGCACGCCCGCCGAGGTGGCCTCGGTGATCTACTTCCTGTGCTCGCAGCACGCGAGCTACGTCACCGGCGAGGAGGTGCAGATCAACGGCGGCCAGCACGTGTAGGATCTCAACTCGTTCGGCTTGAGCGTGTGGAGGGCGGCCGAGGGTGGAAAGCGGCCGTCGGGCCGCCAGTTCGGCGAGAGCGGCCACTGCGTTTGTCAAGTTTGCGAACCGGGGATCGTCGGACTATGAACCGGTGACAAAGGCCGCGCCTTGGTCCTCGCCTCCTCGGGAGTGACCAACCGAGCAATCGCTTCTTGGAGCGACCATGCAATCACCAGTGCCGTTCGCTCGTGGCCGCTTTCCAGCAACACCCGAGCCTCCGCGATGCCGGACGCCAGCTCACTTGCCGTTGGAGCGGATAAATCCGGCCTAACTTCGACGGGTGGCGATACGTAGAAAACTCGGAACTCCCAGCCTTTCTGGGCTTCGACCAAGTTCGCAATTTTGGCCAGGCTCTGTCTTTGCGATTCGTGCCGGCGCGCCTCTGATGTACACCCGCCGCGATCTCGGCGACGCGAGCCTTGGCAACGGCTTCGTCGCGCTTGCGTCCCTCAGGATGCCAGTGAACGAGATCGAGGTCGTAGACCGGCAGACGCCGAGTCTTCCCCAAGCGCTCGGCCAGCGTACTCTTGCCCGAGCCGCTGTTGCCGATGACGACCGCAACGTGCGGAAGGAGGATGAACCATTCCTCACCCTCGCACGGCCACGCTCCGCTTTCCGCCGAGGCTGTGCCACCGAGGCTGTGTGAAAATGCAGAGGCTGTAGAAGGATCTCCCCTCGCACACCCTGATGGCAGCAGCGCAGAAGATTGTTCTACAATTTCGGGGCGCGCCCAAGTTTTTCACACAGCCTGCACCCTCAGCAGCCATCCGCACGGTCAAGCTGATTGGGTTTTGACCCTAAGCCGTCCAGAACGTCCTACTTCTCCCATAAGTCGAAAAACGAATAAGAGTCCATCGTTTTTATTCTCTTGCCAATCTTAGATTGTGGGGCACCATATCCCTCAAATTCTAATAGGAGCGACCCAAGGCCGACGAGTATTACTTGGGGGAAAACAATGACGGCGGCAATATCCGAGACGGACCATCAAACCGTCAAATGGTACTCTCATCTCTACGTTCAGGTGCTGGGCGCGATTACAGTAGGTGTTGTGCTCGGGCACTTCTACCCGCAGATCGGCGAGCAGATGAAGCCGCTAGGGGATGCGTTTATCAAAGCAATTAAGATGATCATAGCGCCGATCATCTTCTTCGCCGTCGTGCACGGCATCGCCAGCATGGGGGACATGAAGAAGGTCGGGCGCGTTGGCCTCAAGGCCCTGATCTATTTCGAGGTCGTGACGACGCTTGCGCTGATCATCGGCCTTGTCGTGGTCAATCTCTGGAAGCCGGGCGTCGGCATCAACCTCGACCTCTCGACCGTCGACGCGAAGTCGATTGCGAGTTTCACCGCCGAGGCCAAGGACCAGTCGACCGTCCATTTCCTGATGGAGATTATCCCCTCGACCGTCGTGGGTGCCTTCGCCAAAGGCGAGATCCTGCAGGTCCTGTTCTTTGCGATCCTGTTCGCCTTTGGCCTGCAGGCGCTCGGAGAGCGCGGCGGGGGCGTGCTCCGGCTCATCGACACCGTCGGCCACGTCTTCTTCAAGATCGTCGGCTACATCATGAAGGCTGCCCCAATCGGCGCCTTCGGGGCCATGGCCTTCACGATCGGCAAGTACGGTATCTCGACGCTGCTCTCGCTCGGCAACTTCATGCTGTCGTTCTACACGACGTGCCTTCTCTTCATCTTCGTGGTCCTCGGCTCAATCGCGGCGCTACACGGCTTTTCGATCCTGAAGTTCATCCGCTACATCAAGGAGGAGCTGCTGATCGTTCTGGGCACGTCGTCCTCCGAGTCGGTCCTGCCCCGGATGATCGCCAAGATGGAGAATCTCGGCGCCGACAAGTCGGTCGTCGGGCTCGTCGTGCCGACCGGCTACTCGTTCAACCTGGATGGTACATGCATCTACCTGACGATGGCGGTGATCTTCCTCGCCCAGGCGACGAACATCGATCTGACCGTCTGGCAGGAGCTAGGCATCATCGGCGTCCTGCTGCTCACCTCGAAGGGGGCGGCGGGCGTGACGGGGTCGGGCTTCATCGTGCTCGCCGCGACACTCGCCTCGGTCGGTACGATTCCGGTCGCTTCGATCGCGCTAATCCTCGGCGTCGACCGCTTCATGTCCGAGGCCAGGGCGCTCACGAACGTAATCGGCAACGGCCTTGCCACCATCGTGGTCGCCAAATGGGAGGGTGTGCTCGACGAGGAGGTGCTGCGTCGTCGCCTCAACGCGGAAACCGACGCCGAGGCGGACGAGCCCGAGGACGTGGCGATCGCCGACGACGCCAAGTCAGGCCCCCCGCAGCCGATCACGGCCTGATGCGGGCGGCAGGCACGGTGTGGCTTCGAATGGCTATTCGAGGCGTCGTCTGACAACGGAGGAGAAAATCTGAATGGCGGACAATGTCTCGGAAGAGCTGGAGCACGCCGCTCTCGCCTATCATTGCTACCCGTACCCAGGAAAACTGGCAGTAGTGCCGACGAAGCCTCTCGGCACGCAGCGGGACCTCGCGCTCGCATACTCGCCCGGTGTTGCGATCCCGTGCGAGGAAATCGCCGCAGATCCCGACAAGGCGGCCGACTACACCTCGCGCCAGAACCTCGTCGCGGTCGTCTCGAACGGTACCGCGGTGCTCGGCCTCGGTGCCATCGGAGCGCTCGCCTCCAAGCCCGTGATGGAGGGCAAGGCGGTCCTGTTCAAGAAGTTCGCCGGCATCGACGTCTTCGACATCGAGGTGGACGAGCGCGACGTCGACAGGATGGTCGACGTGGTCTGCTCGCTGGAGCCGACCTTCGGCGGCATCAACCTCGAGGACATCAAGGCGCCGGAATGCTTCGAGATCGAGGAAAAGTGCAAGACCCGGATGAAAATTCCGGTCTTCCACGACGACCAGCACGGCACGGCCATCATCGTCTCGGCGGCCGTCCTCAATTCGCTCGAACTCAGCGGCAAGAAGATCGAGAGCATCAAGGTTGTCACATCCGGCGCGGGTGCGGCCGCTCTCGCGACTCTGAACCTGCTCGTCTCGCTGGGCGTGCCGCGCGAGCACATCTGGGTCACCGACATCGAGGGCGTCGTCTACGCGGGACGCAACGAGCTCATGGACCGGTGGAAGGAGGTCTACGCGCAGACGACCGACAAGCGCACCCTCGCCGAGGTGATCGACGGTGCGGATGTCGTCATCGGCCTCTCGGCAGCGGGCGTCATCAAGCCCGAGATGCTGAAGGTGATGAAGCCGAACCCCCTCATCATGGCGCTCGCGAACCCGACGCCCGAGATCATGCCCGAACTCGCCCGCGAGGCGCGCCCGGACGCGCTCATCTGCACGGGGCGCTCGGACTTCCCGAACCAAGTCAACAACGTCCTCTGCTTCCCCTACATCTTCCGGGGTGCGCTCGATGTCGGCGCCTCGACCATCAACGAGGAGATGAAGAGTGCAGCCGTACGCGCCATCGCGGCCCTCGCCCGCGAGGCGCCGTCGGACGTCGTCGCCCGCGCCTATGGCGGCGAGGCGCGGCCTTTCGGCGCTGAGTCGCTGATCCCAAGCCCTTTCGACCCGCGGCTCATCCTGCGCATCGCGCCCGCCGTCGCGAAGGCCGCGATGGACACCGGCGTCGCCCGCCGGCCCGTCGCCGACATCGAGGCCTATACCGAGAGCCTCGGACGCTTCGTCTTCCGCTCTGGCTTCGTGATGAAGCCGATCTTCACCGCCGCGAGGGCCTCGCCCCGCCGCGTCGCCTATGCGGAGGGGGAGGACGAGCGCGTCCTCCGTGCCGTCCACGCGGTGGTCGAAGAGAGGATCGCCCGTCCGATCCTGATCGGCCGCCCGGCGGTGATCGAGATGAGGCTCAAGCGTTTCGGCCTCTCCATCAAGGCCGGACGCGATTTCGACTTCATCAACCCCGAGGACGATCCACGCTATCGCGATTATGTCGCGACGCTCGTTGAACGCGCCGGGCGCAAGGGCATCACGCCCGACGCCGCCCGGACGTTGGTGCGCACCAACGCGACCATCATCGGCTCACTCGCGCTGATGCGGGGCGATGCGGACGCGCTGCTCTGCGGCTTGGAGGGCCGCTTCCGCTCAAATCTGGATCATATCACGAACATAGTCGGCTACGGGCCGGGCATGCACCAACTGGCCGCGCTCAGCCTGATGATCACCTCGCAAGGTCCCCTTTTCCTCGCCCATACCCACGTGCGGCCCAATCCGACCGCCGAGGAGATCGCCGAGATGACGTGTGCCTGCGCAGGCCATGTGCGTCGGTTCGGCATCACGCCGAAGGTCGCGCTCCTGTCGTATTCGGATTTCGGCTCGGGCGATACCGAGAGCGCCGTGAAGATGCGAAAGGCGCTGGCGCTCGTTCAGGAACTGGCACCAGATCTGGAGGCGGACGGCGAGATGGCCGCCGATACAGCTCTCTCCCAACTGATCCGTGATCGGGTTAATCCGGGTTCGAAGCTAAAGGGCGAGGCGAATCTGCTGATTCTGCCGAATCTGGACGCGGCCAATATCGCCTTCCAGCTTGTGCGCGTTCTGGCCGACGCGCTGCCGGTTGGCCCCATTCTCATAGGCCCCTCCAAGCCCGTTCACATCCTGACACCGTCGGTGACGGCTCGCGGAGTCACGAACATGACGGCCGTCGCAGTCATCGAGGCCCAATCGCAGGTGAACTGATCCGGGATCCGCTTGATCGAAGCGGATCCCGGATCACAGCCCGCGCGGCGCCTGAGCGAGGTCCACATCCGCCATTCCGAAGGAATCGCGCGGATTTGGGATGACGCATCCATCTTCCATCAAGTGGAGGGACTTCCATCCGCCATCGAACGCCATCCGCGGCAGAAGAGCGAACGCGGTTCTCTCGTGCTGCCGACGAATGATCTCAAACACCAAATCCGGACTGTGGACCTGTGGCGCCTCCGTCCTTCAAAATGAGGATTTTGTCATGAAGACAATCGAACAGGCAAAGAGCCTCGAGCTTGCGGAGCTGTTCCGTGAAGCACCGGTCGCGGTCATTAGCGACAATCTCGATCGGTTGCCAGGTTTTCTCGACATGCGGCCCTACCATCGGGGCGCCAAGCTGGTTGGACCTGCGCGCACCGTTCGGACGCGGCCCGGCGATAACCTGATGATCCACAAGGTGCTCGAACTGGTACAGCCCGGCGAGGTGATCGTCGTGGCGGGCGAGGGCGACACGACCCGGGCGCTGATCGGCGAAATCATCGTTCGGATCGCGCAGATGCGCGGCGTCGCCGGTTTCGTCGTTGACGGCGCGATCAGGGATCTCGGGACCATTTCCGCCGGTACCTTCCCCTGCTTCGCCCGTGGCGTGATCCACCGCGGACCCTACAAGGACGGCCCCGGTGAGATCGACGTTCCGATCGCGATGAGCGGCGGCACGGTCGTCTCTCCAGGCGACATCATCGTCGGCGACGAGGACGGCGTGGTCAGCTTTCCGCAATCCATCGCCCGTGACCTCTCCGGAAAGGTCGAAGCGCATCTGGCCAAGGAGGCAGCGATCCTGAAGTCGATCGCGAACAGCACCTACACGGGGGCCTACAGCAAGAGTTGACGCGTCAACATTTAGAAAATGCGAAATGAAAAAACCTATATACCACGGGTGGAGACGATGTCTGACACAATGTCTGTAGCTATGCATGCCGGCGGCATCAAAGAAAAAGCGAAACAAGCAACTGGAGCGGCCGTATTCGGCACATTCATCGAATATTACGATTTCAGCGTTTATGGGTATGTGGCGGCGACGCTGTCGCTCGTGTTTTTCCCTGCCGGTGACGCCGTCGCGAACCTGCTCAACACGCTCGCCGTGTTCGGCCTGGCCTTCCTCGTCCGGCCGATCGGTGCCTGGTATTTCGGGCAACTGGGAGACCGCCGCGGTCGGCGCACCAGCCTGATCGCCACCATCACGCTCATGGGCGTCGCATCCGCGCTCACGGGCTTGCTGCCGAGCTACCAGACCATCGGCATTGTAGCGCCGGTCCTCTTGGTGCTGATGAGGCTGCTGCAGGGGTTCTCGACCGGCGGAGAGATCGGAGGCGCCGCCTCGTACATTCGCGAATGGGCGGCGCCGGATCGTCGTGCCCTTTATATCTCCTTCCTTCCCTCGGTGGCGCAGCTGGGCAAAGGCCTGGCGGCCGCTCTCGGCGGCCTTATGGCGGCCATGCTGACCCGGGAGAGCATGATCGAGTGGGGCTGGCGCATTCCCTTCCTGCTGGCTGGTCCTTTGGCGGTCCTGACGATCTGGATGCGCCTGAGCATCGAGGACAGCCCGGAATTCGCGGCGCTGTCCGCTTCGCACAAGACGACCAAGGCCCCGCTCGCGAGCCTGTTCCAGCAGTACCCGACCGCCCTAGCCAAGGTGATGCTGATCTCGGCCGTCCAGAACATCGGCACCTATATCGGAACGGTGTTCGTATCCGTGTATTTCAGCGAGGTACTGGGCTTCAGCAAGGCGGAAGCCGCCACGGTCGTGCTGCTGGCCGTTATCCTGGCGTCGTTCCTGATCCCGCTCGCCGGGATGATCGGCAACCGGGTTGGCGGAAAGACCCTGCTGCTCATTGCCTACACGGCGTACTTGCTGCTCACCCTCCCTGAATTCATGCTGATGAACCAGAACAATATCGTGCTGGCGCTCCTTGGCCTGTCCATCGGGATCATCCCCTACGCCCTGTGCCAAGCGGGCACCTACGCCACGATGCCAGAGATGTTCCCGACCCAGATCCGGCATACGGGCGTTGCCTTCGGGCACAGCGTCGGTGCGGTTGTCGGCGGCGGCGGCGGCCCGTATTTCGCGGCTTGGCTCATCAGCGTCACGGGCAACACCTACATGCCGGCATATATCCTGATGGGAGCGGGCCTCGTCGGTCTTGTTGTGGTCGGCCTGACCGTGCGCCGCAACGTGGGTGGCACTCACCTCTACGCCTAGTGGTTTGAACCGGGATCCGCTTGATCAAAGCGGATCCCGGATCAGAGCCCACGCGGCGCCTGAGCGAGGTCCACATCCGCCATTCCGAAGGAATCAGGCGGATTTGGTATGAGTTGCACACCGGCTTCGCCGTCCCTCACGGATGAAACCTGAGCGTGCATGCGATCAGAGTTTTGCACGTTGGCATAGCAAATTTCTGTTTGGTTGGAAGTTCGTTGGCAGAACCGCGCGACGTTGGCAAGAATGTCATCGGCAGGCTTAGAGCAGCACCCGATCACGTTGCAATCAGGTACTGCCCTCGGTCTTTGATCTTGCCGCATTTTCTGCGACGAACCGGCATCCACTTCGTCGGAAAATGCTCTCGCTCGACTTTGGCCGTTCAGGCTGCGTTGCAGGGGGCGTAGGCCCAGGGCGCAGCGAGGTTTCGGTCTGTCCCGCCGGCAATGGGATGTTGGCAAAGCCCGCTCACGCCAGAGCGCCCGGCGCACGTTGGCCAGCGAATATTGAGTGATATTGAAGGATTAACCAGGTCTGTGTTACGGATTGGAAAGAAATGGCTAAAGCCATTCTACGATTGCTCCAGTGCGATCGCCGTGGCGCGCATCTTTCGAATGGTGAACAGAAAAATAGCTAAGATGTGAGTATACCGTCATCGGATTATCGTGTTTGACATAATTTTCTATTTGTAATAGAAGGAAAATCATTGCGCAATGGGCAATCATGAATCGCGAAATCAAGATGGAATGCAGCATCATCAAATTAGATCCATAAGATTTTGCCGAGAGCGCGCTTGGCTCGGTCTCACGTCCGACGCTGTCAGTCGGGCAGGCCGATCAGGATCTTGCATCGGATTGCCTGGACGCGGACCTTCTGAACGGCGGACCTTCTGAACGGCGGACCTGGGACGCAAGCGGCAGCGGGGCGAGCGCGAACCGGAGGTCTGGCCGGGGCGGGAATCCGACCCGAGCGCGTTCGTCCGACGAAGCGGCCGCGGGTCCGTCGCGGCCGCCGCGATGACGTCGAGACCCTCGCGCAGGATCCGACGGGACGTGATCGGCTGCCGCCCGAGGGCGGGTGCGGCGGCGCCCGCGCGGCACCGGACCTCGGCCGCATTCCGCCGGCCGGGACCGGCCGGTGCCGCATTCCGCCGGCCGGGACCGGCCGGTGCCGCATTCCGCCGGCCGGGACCGGCCGGTGCCCAAGGGGTCACCGGTTCGGCGGCGAACCGAAGCACCGCGTCAGCGGATATGATGCAGGACCAAAAGCAAAGCAGAATTGCCCGGGACACTGTGCTTGGTGTCTGTCACAAAACTCCCGCCGCGCTGCCCTCGCCCCAACGGGCGATGGCAGCGATCGGGAGTTTTGTGAGAGACACTTAGCGCTGCAGCCGGTTGCCGAGGACGAAGCCGAACAGGCCCATCAGGATGATGCCGAGCGCCCCCTGGCTGCCGACCAGGATGTTGGTGACGCGCCCCACGGGCTTGATGCCGAGTTCCGGCTGGTTCGCCGTCATCATGTTGAGGGCGCTGTAGCTCACCAGGTCCAGCGGGTTGTAGGTCGGCACGCCGTCCCGGCCCTCCGGGATCAGCCCCCCGGTCACCCCGTAGAGCGCCGCGAAGACCAGGATCGCCAACGCGAAGGCGCGCACGATCCGCGTCAGGCTCTCGCCGTAATCGCACAGCCACTCGACGAAGCGGTCCGAGAGCCAGTCGGAGCCGTGGCGAAGCCCCGCGCGCCACGCCCCCTCCCGCCACGCGGCGCGGGTCAGCGCTCCCGCGTGGTGGCGGCCCATGCGGCGGGCGCGCTTGAAGGCCCAGCTCGCCCCCTCCCGGTCGCCGATGCTGCGCTGGTTGCGCTCCACCACGAGGTAGCTCGCCACCGCGGCCGCGTAATCCCCCGCCACCTCCTCGCCGACCGCGCCGCCGAGCTGGTCGACCCGCAGGCGCGTGCCCTCCAGCCACGCATGCGCGAAGCGCGCGTGCCGCAACCGGCAGGAGGTGAGGTCGAGCCGCACGAGGCGGGCATCCGAGAGGTCGGCCCCCGACAGGTCGGCCCCGTCGAGCTTCGCCTCGACGAAGTTGGCCCGGCTCAGCCGCGAGCCGGCGAGGGACGCCTTGGCGAGGCTCGCCCCCTCGAACACCGCCCCGGTCAGGTTGACGTTGACGAGCTTCGCCTCGTCGAGCCGGGCGCGGCGAAACAGCGTGTCGTCGGCATCCGCGTCGGTGAAGTCGGCCCCCCAGAGGTCGGCGCCGGTGAAGTCGGCCCCGTCGAGGAGCCCGCCCGCCAGGGTCGCGAAGCGCAGGGTGGCCCCGCAGAAGCGCGCATCCTCCATCATGGCGCCGGAGAAGCGGGCCTGGCCGCCGGCCACGGTCGCGAAATGCGCGCCGCTGAGGTCCGCCCCGCTGAAATCCGCCTCCTCGATGCGGGCGCCGTCGAAGCGCGCGGAGCGGGCGAGGATTCCGGAGAGGCGCGCCCGCGCGAGGTTCGCGCCCGAGAGATCCGCCTCGACGAGGTCGGTCCCCGGCGGCAGCTCCGCCCCGGCGAGGTCGAGGGGCCCCTCGGCGCGGGGCGGCGCCTCCCGCGCGGCCGCCGGGCGAGCGCCGGGCCCGGCCGGCGCGCTCACGCCCGCACCGGCGCGGCCGCGGGGCTCGGCGCGCCGCCCCGCTGGGGCTGCGGCGCGGGCGCGGCGCGGGCGAGGACGGCCCCGAGCGCGTCGCCGAGCGAGGTCACGAGCACGTCCGCCGAGGTGGCCCGGCGCAGGCGCGCCAGCGTGCCGGGATCGCGCTCGCCCCAGAAGCCGACCAGCACGGTCACGCCCGGCAGGGTCCTGCGGGTCTGGCGCACCACGTAGCGGATCTGCGACAGGCTGATCGGCTCCAGGTAGGAGTAGCAGACCAGGGCGGTCGCCCGGGGGTCGACCGCCTCGGCACCCTCGCGCAGCAGGTCCCGCAGCGTCGTCACCCGGGACGGGAGGCCGTGGCGGTCGAGGATCTGGCTCAGCATCCGGGTCGTGGCGAGGTCGAAGGCGCCGCCGCTCGACACGCAGAGCACGGGGGCGGGCCCGCGCCAGCGCGGCGGCAGCGCCGCCCGGTCGAGCACCGTCGCGGCCGCCCGGGGATCGGGACCGACCGCCGCGACGGCGGCGGCGGCCTCGCGGCCGAGCGCCCGCCGCCACAGGCTCGGGCGCGTCGCGCCCAGGCGCTCCACCACGGTGCGGAAGGCCTCGCCGACCTCGTCCTGCCGGGCGCGCGCCACCGTCCCGCGGGCGAAGTCGTCCTGCGCCATCCGCAGGGCGGCCAGCACCACCTCGTCGTAATAGGTGACGAGCGGGCGGGCCTTGAGGAACTGCACGCCCTGGTCGATGGCCTCGCCGGGATCGCCCGCGAGCATGCGCTGGTAGAAGATCTCCTCGGGCGCCAGCGCCGGCCCGTCGCCGAGCAGCACCTCCAGGAATTCCAGCCGCTCGACGTGCCGGCCCAGCACCACGAGGCAGACGGTGAGCGGCGTGGCGAGGACGAGGCCGACCGGTCCCCACAGGAAGGCCCAGACCGTCGCGGCCAGGATCACCGCCACGGGCGAGAGGCCGGTCGAGTGCCCGTAGAGCAGCGGCTCGACGACGTGGCCGGCCACCGGCTCGACGACGAGGAACAGCGCGGCGGTGGCCAGGACCATGGTCCAGCCGGGATCGACCGCGGCCGCGAGCACCAGCGGCAGCAGCGCGCCGATCACCGCGCCGATATAGGGCACGAAGCGCAGGATGCCGGCGATGACGCCGAACAGCACCGGGCTCGGGATGCCGATGATCCAGAGCCCCAGGCCGATCACCACCCCGAAGGCGGTGTTGAGGCCGAGCTGGGCCAGGAAGAAGCGGGTGAGGCGGGCGGTGGCGTCGTCGATCGCCGCCGTGGTGCGGCGCAGGTCGCCCGAGCCCGCGAGCCGGATCGCCCGGTTGCGCAGGTCCTCCCGCTGCAGGAGGATGACGACGCTGAAGAGCAGGATCAGGCCCGTCGTCGCCAGCGGGTGCAGCACGGGGGCCGCGTAGGTGCCGAGGGCCGCGAGCACGCTCGGGCGAGCCTCCACCACCTCGACCTTGAGCGGCGTGCCGGCGGCGGGCGCCGCGCGGTCCTTCGGCTCGGGCGGCGGCTGCAGCTCGCGGCTGAGATCCGCCACCATGTCGAGGAGGCGCGAGACCCCTCCCCCGCCCGCGGTCGCGCCCTGCAGGAGCTTGATCTTGTCGCGCATCGTGAGCGAGTAGCGCGGCAGGTCGGCGGCGAGCTGCGCCGCCTCGCCCGCGAGCAGGCTGCCGACCGTGCCGAGCGCCCCGAAGGCGAGCAGCACCACGAGCAGCACCGCGGGCACCCGCGGGATGCGCAGGCGCCGCAGCGCCCGCACCGCCGGCACCAGCACGAAGCTCAGGAAGATTGCCAGCGTGATCGGCACCAGGATCTCGCGGCCCATGACCAGCAGCACCGCGAGCGCCAGCACGCCGAGCAGGCCGGCGAGCACGACGAAGGCCGGCAGGGCCTGCCGCAGCCAGCGGGCGGTGACCGGATCCTCGCTCACGGCGGGGCGCCGGCGCCGGTGACCGCGCCGATCTGGCCGAGCAGCTTGGCGAAGTCGATCGGCTTGGGGTGGTAATCGTCGCAGCCCGCCTGGATCGCCTTCTCGCGGTCGCCCGACATGGCGTGGGCGGTGAGCGCGATGATCGGGATCGACTGGGTGTCGGGGCTCGACTTGAGCGCGCGCGCGACCGACCAGCCGTCCAGCACCGGCAGGTTCATGTCGAGCAGGATCACGTCCGGGCGCAAGGAGCGGGCCTGCTGCACGCCGGCATCGCCGTCATGGGCCATCACGACCTCGTAGCCGCGGCGCGTCAGGCGCCGGGACAGGAAGTCCCAGATCTCTTCGTGGTCCTCGACGAGCAGGATCTTGGTCACCTCGAGGTCTCCGTCCTGCGAAGGGGACCTCCCGCGGCTCCGCCCGGGCCGCGGGAGGCGGATGGCGGGCGCCGGCTCACCCGCGGAAAGCCGGGCCGAAGGCGACGTGCTCGGCGGTCGCGCGCGCGAAGGCCTGCATCACGTGGGTGAAGGAGCGCTCCACCGCCACGCTCGCCTCGCCCGCGTCGGGCCGCAGCACCATCACCAGCATGGACCGCCCGGTCACCTCGTAGGCGCCGCCGGCCTGGAAGGATCGGGTCTCCTGGCCCTCCGGCAGGTTCGTGTCGATGAGGCGCACCCATTCGTGCCCGCCCGCGGTCTTCGGCAGGGTGAAGCGGACCACGTCGTGATAGGCGTTGATCAGGAGGAGCAGCGTCGCCTCGGAGCCCTGCTGCTTGATGCCGGTCTCCTGCGCGCGCCCGTCGAGGAGCACGGCGAGCGAGCGGGCCTTGCCGTCCCCCCAATGCTCCGGGGACATCTCGTCCCCGTCCGGCGTGAGCCACGCCACGTCCCTGACGCCGAGTTCCTCGTCGTAGCGGCCGGTCAGGAAACGGCCCCGCATCAGGATCGGCAGGGCGTTGCGCAGCAGGATCAGGCGCTGGGTAAACTCGGCGAGGTCGCGTTCCGCCGGTCCGATCGCCTGCCAGTCGAGCCAGGAGATCTCGTTGTCCTGGCAATAGGCGTTGTTGTTGCCCCGCTGCGTGCGCGCGAACTCGTCCCCCGCCAGCAGCATCGGCGTGCCCCGCGCCAGGAACAACGTCGCCAGCATGTTGCGCATCTGCCGGAACCGCACCGCCCGGATCTCGGGATCCGCGGTCGGGCCCTCGACCCCGTAATTCGACGAGAGATTGTGCGAGTGACCGTCCCGGTTCTCCTCGCCGTTCGCCTCGTTGTGCTTCTCGGCGTACGAGACCGTGTCGGCCAGCGTGAACCCGTCATGCGCCGTCAGGAAGTTCACCGAGGCCCAGGGCTTGCGGCCGCGCTTGTCGAACTTGTCGGCCGAGGCGGTGAAGCGGGCCGCGAGGGCGGGCAGCAGGCCCTCGTCGCCGCGCCAATAGGCCCGCACGTCGTCCCGGAAGCGGTCGTTCCACTCCGCCCAGCCCGGCGGGAAGCCGCCCACCTGGTAGCCCCCCGGCCCGCAATCCCACGGCTCCGCGATCAGCTTCACGGAGTTCAGCACCGGGTCCTGCAGGCAGGTGTCGAGGAAACCGCCGCCCTCGTCGAAGCCGTAGGATTCGCGGCCCAGGATGGTGGCGAGGTCGAAGCGGAAGCCGTCGACCCGCATCTCGGTGGCCCAGTAGCGCAGGGAATCGGTCACCATCTGCAGCACCCGCGGATGCGAGAGGTTGACGGTGTTCCCGGTGCCGGTGTCGTTGATGTAGTAGCGCCTCTGGTCCGGCAGCAGCCGGTAGTAGGAGGCGTTGTCGATGCCCTTGAAGGACAGGGTCGGCCCGCGCTCGTTGCCCTCGGCGGTGTGGTTGTAGACCACGTCGAGGATCACCTCGAGCCCGGCCCCGTGAAGGCGCGCGACCATCTCCTTGAACTCGGAGAAGGCGAAGTCCGGGACCGCGGCGTAGCGGCGGGCCGGGGCGAAGAACGAGATCGTGTTGTAGCCCCAGTAGTTCCAGAGGTCCTTCTGGCGCAGGTAGTCGTCCTGCACGAAGGAGTGCACGGGCAGGAGCTCGACCGCGGTGACGCCGAGGCTGCGGATGTAGTCGAGCACGGCGGGCTGGCCGAGGCCGGCGTAGGTGCCGCGCAGGCGCTCGGGCACGCCCGGATGCAGCTTGGTGAGGCCCTTCACGTGGGCCTCGTAGATGATCGTGCGCTCCCACGGCACGTCGGGCTTGCGGTCCCGGCCCCAGGTGAAGGCCGGGTCGATCACCCGGCCCTTGCGGGTGAAGGGGGCGCTGTCGCGGTCATCGAAGGTGAGGTCGTCGCCGCTCTCGAGCCGGTAGCCGAACAGGGCCGGGTCCCAGGTGATCGACCCGACCAGGGCCTTGGCGTAGGGGTCGAGGAGCAGCTTGTGGGGGTTGAAGCGGTGGCCCTCGTCGGGCTCGTAGGGGCCGTGGACGCGGTAGCCGTAGATCGTGCCCGGGCGCGCGTCGGGCAGGTAGCCGTGCCAGATCTCGTTCGTGTACTCGGGCAGGTCGATCCGCTCGATCTCGGTCTTTCCGGAATCGTCGAACAGGCAGAGTTCGACGCGGGTGGCGTGGGCGGAGAACAGCGCGAAGTTGACGCCGAGCCCGTCCCAGGTCGTGCCCCGCAGGTTCGGGCTTCCCTCGCGGATGCGCGGGCGCGCCATCACGTACGGCGCCGACACCCGGCCGCCATCAACCCTCGACATCTCGGTTCCTCGCATCCGCACCGGCGGCAGCCCGATCCCGCGCTGCCAAGCACCACCACGCGCTCAACGTGCGGCCGCGAAGGAAGGTCCGGCGGCGCGGGCGGGACACCTGCGGAAAACTCCCGGACGGGCGCCGCGGGCCCGGGCGATCCGGTTCCAGGCATCATGCGCCGTAGGGGTCACCGGTTCGGTGGCGAGAAATCACGCGAAAACAAGAGGCTAAGCAGGATTGCCGCGTGCAGTTGCCTAGAAGCTCGAACCCTTCGTCTGCCGGTCCGGGACCCTCTCGCCCAGGCTGTTGATGGCGCGGCCGCGGCCTTTCCGCCATTGCAGGTAGGCTTGGTAGAGTTCCTCCTTGCCGGTCGCGGCACTCGGCTGCTGGTCGTTCAGGAAGGCCGTGAAGTCTCCGCCCCCGGAGGTCTGCGGCTCGCGATGCGCGTCGAGCCACTTCTGGGCCGGCAGGAACCGGGTCCAGCCGCTCACCTCGGCGGCCAGGTTGACCTCGCGCCATTTCGGGTGGCGCTGCGGCGCGAGGAACTCGTCGAACTTGCCGAAGAACGCATCCACGAAGCGGGTGAGCTTGGCGTAGCGGGCCGAGCCCTTCACGGGCTTGTAGACCCCGAGCACCGTGCCGACCGCCAGCGTCTGCACCTCGTCGGCCTGTCCCATGAGCTTGGGGTAATCCTGCTTGGTGAGCGAGGCCGGCAGGTAGGCATCCTCGACCGCGGCCGCGTACTTCGCCGGGATGAGGTGGAACTTGCCGCCCGGATCGAAGCCCGCGATCATCGCCACGGGCTTGGCGGCGACGGAGACGACGGCGTCCACCTCGCCCTTGCGCAGCATCTCGAGCGCCGTCGGCTGATCGACGTTGATCGCCTGCACGGCGATCCCGAGCTTCCGGAACATCGCCCGGCCGCTGTAATCGGTGCCGCTGCCCTTGACGTCGAAGGTCACGCGCTTGCCCGCGAGCTGCCGCGCATCCGTGACGTCGACCGGACCGATGATGTGCAGTTCGTCGTCGAACAGCTTGGAAATGTACTGGATGCGGGTGTCGACCTTGGTCAGCCGCTTGTCCTCGCGCAGCTGCTCGAGCGTGTCGGTGCGCAGGAAGGCGAGGTCCACACCCTTCAGGAACAGGAGGTCGTAGGCGTTCTGCCCGGCGCCCTTCCCGAGGATCGGGAGGATCCGCAGCTGCTTGCCGTCGTCGAGCACGAAGGCGAGGTCCGCGCCGATGCGGAAATAGGTGCCGCCCGGCGTGCCGGTGACGATCGAGACCGTCGCCGCGTTCATGCTGTCGCCGACCATCCCCTCGCTCTCGGCGGCCGGCGCCGCCTCCCGGGCCTGGGCCGGGGAGCCCGGCGCCCCGGCGAGCAGAGCGACCGAGATCGCGAGGGCCGCGAGACGGGTCATCCGACGTCCGACAGATTGCTTGGCCATGCGGATGTCGGCGTCGCTCAAGCGCCGCGCGGGCTTGTCATCCCAAACCCGCTTGATCCCTTCGGGATGGCGGATTGGGGCTTCGCTCAAGCGCCGCGCGGGCTTGTCATACGCCGTCCGGACGTGATCCTCCGGAAAGCGCATCACACGCATCCTGCTCTCCATCGGGGTCTCCCTGCCTGCTGCCGTCACGGGGCCGATCGGGCCTGACGCTGGACCCCGCCCTGGCGGAGGCGCGCGGCCGCCTCGGAGTAGCTGCGCGCGCGCTCCGGATCGCCCCTCAATCCGCGCACGCCCAGGCGGCGCAGGAAGGCCTCCTCGTAGGTCTGCGCCAGGAGCTCCATCGCGTCGGCCGACCCGGCCCGCAGCAGCAGCAGCCGCGCCCCGCTCACGTTGCCGACCTGGAGCAGCTGCCCGGCCCTCGCCAGGAGCGCCACCGCGGAGGGCTCGTCGCCGGCTCCCGGATCCGCCGCGGGGGGCGACTGCGCCGGGCTCGGAGGCTCCGCGATCGCGGCGCCCGTCGCCCGCGGGCCGGCCCGGTCCGCGGCCGGCTGATCCGTGCTCGGCACATCCCGGCTCGGCACATTCCGGCTCGCCACATCCCGCCGGCTCGCCACATCCCGGCCCGGCCCGCGCGGCGGGGCCGCGGCGGGCGGAACGCTCATCACGGCGACGGCCGGTTGCGGCACGTCGAGAGCGAGCGGCGGAAGCGAAGAGACCTCCGGGATGATGACCATCGTCGACAGGGTCTCGGTCTGGACCGGGTTGCCCTCCCCGGACCAGGGCGGGAAGGCCAGGACGCTGGCGACGAACACCTCGTGCGAGCGGGAGGCGAGATCGCGCGGCAGCAGGACGAAGAGCCCTTCGAGGTTGAAGCTGCTGATGTCGATCGCCTGCACGTCGTCGCCCACCACCACGTCGTGGACGCTGTCGGACACGGTCGAGCCCTGCGGCAATCCCGTCATGTAGACGGAGGCGTAATCGGCCCGGCGCGGGGGCGGGTTGGCGACCGGCAGGGCGACGCGCTCGCCGTACGGGACCTTGACGGTGGAGAGGGGCGCATCGCCCTGGACCTCCTTCGCCCGCGGCGGGGCCGCGCCCTGTCCGGACGGGTCGGATGTCTCCTGCGCCGGCGCCGAAGCCGCCGCGAGGCAGGCGGACAGCCCGGCCGCGGCCACCAAGAGGACGAGCCTGCCGCGGCGGCCGAGCGAAGCGCACGCTTCTCCTCGCATGACGTCGCCTCCCGATATGCGTGGTCTTGGACCGGCCCGGTCTTGGACCGTCTCGAACTCCGCTCGCGCGGGTCTCCCGCTCTCCCTCAGCTCTCAGGGCCGGCTGATCTCTGGCGAGTTGAAGCGATCACGCTCGTCTCGCTCCTCATCTGCAATATGGCGCAATCTCGGTTTGTCGTCCATAAACAAAGGCCAACTGGCGAAATCGAAAGCGGGATCGCGACCGGATCCCGCTCCAGGTGTTTGATTCTGCCTGATTTCCAACGACGACGCGGCCGTTGCCTCGTCGCCGGATAGACCGGTCGCGTCTGGTGGAGTCTCGGGTTGCCCGTCCTCGATACTGCTGGTTGACGCCGCGTGTCGGGGTTGAACGTTCTTCGCCGGCGCTCGACGGCCCGTCCGGGTCCGGACGCGGCCGGGATCAGGAGTTCGGGCCTTCGGATCGCGTCGCGACCAGTCCCCCGGTCCCGTCGTACGAGACGTTAAGCCGTTTCGCCACGCTCCCCTTCGTGCGAGCACCGCGGGATCCCGTGATCGTCGGCCGCCGGCACGCGCCAAATTGCGAGGCGGATCACGGTGGCGCCCGCCTGCGCGGGGCTCAAACCACAGACGAGCGTCGGCGCCGGCGCCGGCGGCTCAGCTCGGCACGAGCAGGGAGCGGACGGTGGCGGCGAGGTCGGCCATGCTCAGGCCGCCCTTCTGCAGGACGCGGTCGGCCTGGCCGGCGAGGCGCCGCCGCTCGTCGGCGGTCACGTCCTTGGCGGTCAGCACCACGACGGGGATGTCCCGCCATTCCGGCCTCGCCCGCAGGCCGCGCAGGAAGCCGAACCCGTCGAGTTCGGGCATCATCAGATCGAGCAGGATCAGCCCCGGCTTGCGCACCGCCACCGCGTCGAGCCCGGCCCGGCCGTTCGCCGCCGAGGCGGCGCGCCAGCCCTCGCGGGTGAGGAGCGCGGTGATGCGCTCGCGCACGTCGGGGTCGTCGTCCACGACCAGGACCGGCCCCTCGTGGATCGCCGGCCGGAAGCGCTCCATCGCCTCCTTCAGCTGCTTCCAGGCCACGGGCTTGTGCAGGTAGTCGGTCGCGCCGAGCGAGAAGGCGAGGTTCTGCTCGTCGAGCACCGTCACCATGATCACGGGCGTCGCGGCGAGGTCCGGGTCCGCCCGCAGGGCGCGCAGCACCTCCCAGCCATCCATGCGCGGCATGGTGACGTCGAGCAGGATCACCCGGGGGCGCAGCGCCCGGGCCTGGTCCAGCCCGGCGCGCCCGTCCGGCGCGGCGGCGACCCGGAACCCGTCCCGCCGCAGGAAGCGGGCGAGGAGGTCGCGGGTCGCCGGGTCGTCGTCGATGACGAGGACGAGGTCCCCGCCGGCCTCCCGCGCCGCCTCCGCGGCGGGCGCGGGCGCCGCGGCATCGGCCTCGTCCTCCCCGGCCTCCGCCTCCGCCCGGTAGCGGACCGGCAGCTCGATCGTGAAGGTCGTGCCCTCCCCTGCGCGGCTCTCGACCGCGATCGCGCCGCCCAGCATCTCCACGAAGGCGCGGGTGATGGCGAGGCCGAGCCCGGTGCCGCCGAAGCGGCGGGTCGTCGAGGCATCCGCCTGGGTGAAGCGCTCGAACAGCCGCGCCTGCTGCTCCGCGCTCATGCCGATGCCCGTGTCGGCGACCCGGAAGCGCAGCCGGTCGCGGCCGTCCCGCCGCAGGCGCTCGGCCGAGAGCACGATCCGGCCGCCCTCGGTGAACTTCGCGGCGTTGCTGAGGAGGTTGATCAGGCACTGGCGCAGCTTCGTGACGTCGGTATGCGCCCGCCCGAGCCCCTCCGCGAGGTCCAGCACCAGCGCGTTGTCCTTCTTGGCGATCAGCGACCCCACCGTGGCGCCGACATCCTGCAGGGTCGCGGCGACGTCGAAATCCTCGGCATAGACCTCCATCCGCTCGGCCTCGATCTTCGAGATGTCGAGCACGTCGTTGATCAGCCCGAGCAGGTGGCGGGCATTCGCCTCGATCTTGCGCATGTCGGGCAGCAGCGCCGACGCGCCGAGATCCTCCATCTCCTCCTGCAGCATCTCCGCGTAGCCGATCACCGCCGAGAGGGGCGTGCGCAGCTCGTGGCTCATGTTGGCCAGGAACTGGCTCTTGGCGGCGTTCGCCTCCTCGGCCGCCTCGCGGGCGGCCTCGAGCGCCAACTCGGCCTCCTTGCGCGCCGTGGTGTCGGCATGCGCCCCGACCCACTCGCGCACCCGGCCGTCCTTCTCCAGGATCGGGACCGCGCGCACCTCCATGTGGCGGTAGATGCCGTCGTGGCGGCGCAGCCGGTGCTCGATCGCGTAGAGCGCGTGGGTCGCGACCGCCTGCTCCCAGGCCGCGCGGGTGGCGGCGCGGTCCTCGGGATGGACGGCGTCGAGGAAGCCGAGCCCCGCCGCCTCCTCGGGGGTCTGGCCGGTGAAGCGCGTCCATTCCGAGGTGACCTGCGCGAAGGTGCCCTCCGGGGTGGTGCGCCAGACGATGGCCGAGGTCGCCTCGGTGAGCGAGCGGAAGCGCTCCTCGCTCTCCCGCGTGCGCGCCTCGGAGAGCTTGCGCAGGGTCACGTCCGACATCACGAGCCCGACGCCCTCCGCCCGCGCGGCGCGGTCGTCGACGTCGCGGCGCAGGGGGAAGAAGCTCATCTGGAAGTAGCGCACGCTGCCCGGCGCGCTCGGGGTCGGCACCCCGACCTCGACATTCGCCGTGACCAGGCCCTCGTCGCGCGCCGCCGCGAGCTTGGGCGCGAGCGCGTCGCGCAGGGAGGGCAGCAGCGCCCAGATCGGCTCTCCGACCCCGGTGCCGAGGCCGCGCTCGCTCATGCTCTCCAGCGCCCGGTTCATGTGCCGGATGGTGAGGTCGCGGTCGAGGAAGCCGAGCCCGACGGGCGCGTTCTCCAGCACCCCGGCGAGGAGCGCCGCGGTGCGGCGGCCCTCGCGGCGGCGCAGGATGGCGAGGCGCGCGAGCAGGCCCGCCGCCGCCAGCGCCGAGGCCAGCACCAGGACCTGCAGCAGCGGCGAGCGCAGGCGCTCGCGCGCCGCGATGCGGTCGAGATCCGCGACCGCCCGGTCCTGCACCGCCGCCGTGAGGGTCCGCAGCGCATCCATGATGCGCTTGCCCTCCCCGCTCCGCACCAGGGCGGAGGCGGCCTCGGGGCCCTGCTCCCGGCGCGCCGCGACCGCGCGGGCCGCGTAGGCGCGCTGGTCCGCGATCAGGCGGCGGCGCCGGGCGCGGGTGTCCGGGTCGCGGTCGAAGCCGTCGAGCCGGTCGAGCTCCGGGTCGATGTGCGTCAGCGCCGCCGCGTAGGGGTCGAGATAGGCGCCGTCGCCGGTGAGGATGTAGCCGCGCAGGCCGGTCTCCAAGTCCTTCAGGGTCGAGAGCACGCGCTCGCTCTGGGCGATCACGCCGTTGAGCCGCACCGCCTCGGCCGCGGCGCGCGTGCCCGATAGGTAGTTCAGGAGGGCCGCCGCGAAGCTGACGCCGAGGAGCAGCACGGCCAGGAGGGCGGCGCGCGACCGCGGGCGCGCGAAGCGCGGCAGCCGGCGGCTCGGGGATGGGGTCTCCTCGGTCATGGCATCCTTCGCTCAGCGCCCGCGCTCCGCGCCGGGGCGGCGCGCCCGCCGACAACGTCGCTGGGGCCGAAACGTCGCGCCGGCCGGGGATCGCGGGCGCGAGGCGCCGCATCCGCCCCCTGCTCCGCCGGCGCGGGGCCGCGTAGGATGCGGCGGCCGGTCGGGCGCGCCGCCCGGCCCCCGCAACGCCTCACCCCCGGTCCGCCATGACGCACTTCCTCACCCGGCGCGAGACGCTGGTCGCCGATGCCCTGGACGGGCTCCTCCTCGCCCCCGCGGAGCCCGGGCTCGCCCGCCTCGACGGCGACCCGGAGATCCGCGTCGTGCTCCGGGCCGAGCGCGACCGGACCAAGGTCGCGGTGATCTCGGGCGGGGGCGCGGGCCACGAGCCGGCGCATGCGGGCTTCGTGGGCGAGGGCCTGCTCGACGCCGCGGTCTGCGGCGACATCTTCGCCTCGCCCTCGGTGGACGCGGTCCTGGCCGCGATCCTGGCGGTGGCCGGACCGGCCGGCTGCCTCCTCGTCGTCAAGAACTACGTCGGGGACCGCATCAATTTCGGGCTGGCGGCCGAGAAGGCGCGCGCCCTCGGGCACGCGGTCGAGGTGGTCATCGTCGGCGACGACGTGGCGCTCCCGGACAGCGCGCGGCCCCGCGGGATCGCCGGGACGGTGCTGGTGCACAAGGCGGCCGGCCACGCCGCGGCGGCGGGGCAGCCCCTGGCGGCCGTGCGCGCCGCCGCCGAGGCGACGGCCCGCGCGGTGCGCACGCTCGGCGTGGCCACCGCCACCTGCGCCATCCCCGGCCAGGGGGCCGAGGCGCGGATCCCGGCCGGCGAGGCCGAGCTCGGCCTCGGCATCCACGGCGAGCCGGGCGTGCAGCGCATCGCCCTCCCTCCCCTGCCGGCGCTCGTCGCCGACATGGTCGGCCGCTTCGGCCCGGAGATCCGCGAGGCGCCGCAGCTCGCGCTCCTCGTCAACAATCTCGGCGGCGTCTCGGCCGTCGAGATGGCGGCGGTGGCCCGGGAGGTCCTGCGCGGCCCGCTCGGCCCGCGGATCGCCTGGCTGCTCGGGCCGGCGCCGGTCGTGACGGCCCTCGACATGCGCGGCTTCTCGCTCTCGCTGATGCCGGTGGACGCCGCCGCGGCGGCGATGCTGACTGCGCCCGTGCGGGCGCCGGCCTGGCCGGCGCCGCGGCGGGTGCGCGGCGAGGCGGCGGCGCTGCCGCTCCCCGCCGCGCTCCGGCCCGCGCCGGACGAGCCCTCCGCGGATCCCGCCTCGCGCCGCCTGCTGGAGGCGGCCTGCCGCGCGCTCATCGCTGCCCAGGCGGCCCTCGACGCGCTCGACGCGCGGGTGGGGGATGGCGATACCGGCACGACCTTCGCCTCCGGCGCGCGGCGCGTCCTCGCGGAGATCGACGCCCTGCCGCTCGCCGAGCCGGCCGCCCTCTGCCGGGCGCTGGCGGAGCGGCTGTCGCGGGCGATGGGCGGGTCGAGCGGCGTCCTGCTCTCGATCCTGCTGGCGGAGGCCGGGCACAGGCTGCGCGAGGGTGCGGATCCCGGCGAGGCGCTGGCCGCGGGCGTCGCCCGCATGCAGTTCTACGGCGGCGCCCGGGAGGGCGACCGGACCATGCTCGACGCGCTGCTCCCCGCCGCGCGGGCGCTGGCCGAGGGCGGCGGCCTCGCCGCGGCCGCCCGGGCGGCCCGGGCCGGGGCGCAGGCCACGGCCGCGATGGCGGCGGCGCGCTCGGGCCGGTCGAGCTATCTCGGGGTGCGGGACCTCGCCGGCACCGCGGATCCGGGCGCGGAGGCGGTCGCGCGCGCCTTCGAGGCCCTCGCGGAGGCGGCCGGCTCGCCGTGACGCGGGCCCCGCGAGGGGATCGCTACCGCCCCGCCGTCGACGCCGGCCCCGCGGCCGGACCCCGCCCGGGCCCGAGAGCCTTGACCCGGGCCCAAGCAGGAGGAGACCCGATGCACGAACCGATCGCCTTCGTCGGCAGCCTGGACGCGCGGGAGGAGGCCGCCTTCCTGGCGGCGCTCCGCGCGGCCCTCCCGGAGGAGAGCCTCGTCCCGTTCCGCGCCCTCACCCCGGCGCAGCGGGAGGCGGTCAGGGTCGCCGTGGTGGCCAATCCCGATCCCGCCGAGGTCGCGCGCCTGCCCCGCCTCGCCTGGATCCAGAGCCTGTGGGCGGGGGTCGAGCGCCTCGTGCGCGATCTCGGCGCGGCCGGCGTGCCGATCGTCCGGCTGGTGGATCCGGAGCTCGCCCGCACCATGGCCGAGGCGGTCCTGGCCTGGACCTTCTTCCTGCAGCGCGACATGCCGGCCTACCGGCGCCAGCAGGAGGCCGGGATCTGGCGGCCCCTGCCCTATCGCGCCCCGGCCGAGATGACGGTCGGCCTGCTCGGGTTCGGGCTGCTCGGCGCGGCGGCCGCGGGGCGGCTCGACGAGGCGGGGTTCCGGGTCGCCGCCTGGAGCCGCACGCCGCGGGCGCGGCCCGGCGCGGAGGCGGGCGCGACGCTCGCCGGGCCGGACGGGCTGGCGCGGCTCCTCGCCGGCAGCGACGTGGTCGTCTGCCTGCTGCCGATGACGCCGGCGACGCGCGGCCTCCTCGGCGCGGCACAATTCGCCGCCATGAAGCCGGGGGCGGCCCTGATGAATTTCGGGCGCGGCCCGATCGTCGCCACCGACGCGCTCCTCGCCGCGCTCGAGTCCGGGCAGCTCTCCCACGCCGTCCTCGACGTGTTCGACACCGAGCCGCTGCCCCCCGAATCCCCGCTCTGGCGGCATCCCGGGGTGACGGTCCTGCCCCACGTCACCGCGCCGACGAACCCCCGCAGCGCCGCCGCCATCGTGGCGGAGAACCTGCGCGGCTACCGGCGGACCGGGCGCATTCCCGCCGCCGTGGACGCGGCGCGGGGCTACTAATCCCGCGCCACCGATCCCCGCCGGGGCGCGCGACCCGTCCGCCGACGCCCCTGCGCCGTCGCGGGCTCCCCTCCCCTCCCCCGCAAGCTTGCGCGAGGCTTGCGTCGCCGCACCGCGACGCCTCGCGGGCGATTGCGAATCGGAGCCGTTTCGGAAAGTTTGCAGTCTTGGCGCCGATTCGGCGGTTTTTCTGCAAACGGGGCGTGAAAACATGAACCAGGCCGCCACCGCGATCCCGGCGCCGCCGCTGCCGATCTCGCCCAGCGCGATGATCGGCGCGCACGCGGCCGTGCTGCGCGCCCAGCTCCAGGCGATCTCCTCGGGCCTGTTCCCGCCGCTCTCGGCCAAGACGCTGCGCCGCTTCACCTCGGCCGAGGTCGCCCGCATCATCGGCATCACGGTCTCGCGCCTGCAGCAGCTCGCCGCCGAGGGGCTCGGCCCCCAGCCCGAGGTCTCGCCGACCGGGCGGCGCTCCTACAGCCTCGCGGACATTCACGGGCTTCGCGCCTACCTGGACGAGCAGGCCCGGGCCGGCCGGCGCTACCAGCCGCGCCGCGGCGAGGGCGACCCGCTCCAGGTCGTCGCGGTCGCCAACTTCAAGGGCGGCTCGGGCAAGACCACGACCTCGGCCCACCTCGCCCAGCACCTCGTGCTCAAGGGCTACCGCGTGCTCGCCCTGGACCTCGACCCGCAGGCGAGCCTCTCGGCCCTGCTCGGGGTGCAGCCGGAGCTGGAGGTGGGCGAGAGCGAGACGCTGTTCGGCGCCATCCGGTACGATGCCGCCCGCCGCCCCCTCGAGGCGATCATCCGGCCGACCTACTTCACCGGCCTCGACCTCGTGCCGGCCAATCTCGAACTGATGGAGTTCGAGCACGAGACGCCGCGCGCGCTCGGCCTGCGCCGGCCCGGCGAGCCGCTGTTCTTCGACCGGGTCGCGCAGGCGATCGAGTCGGTGGAGGAGCGCTACGACGTCGTGGTGATCGACTGCCCGCCGCAGCTCGGCTACCTGACCCTGTCGGCCCTCTGCGCCGCCTCCGCCCTGCTGATCACCGTCCATCCGCAGATGCTCGACGTCGCCTCGATGAGCCAGTTCCTGGCCATGACCGAGGACCTGCTCGGCGTCGTCGCGGAGCATGGCGGGCGCCTGCAATACGATTGGCTGCGCTACCTCGTCACCCGCTACGAGCAGCAGGACGCGCCGCAGACCCGGATCGTCGGCATGCTGCGGACGCTCTTCGAGGACGCGGTGCTGACCGCGCCGATGCTCAAATCCTCGGCCATCTCGGATGCGGGCCTGTCGAAGCAGACCCTGTACGAGATCGGCCGCGAGGGCGTCACCCGCTCGACCTACGACCGGGCGCTCGAGTCCCTGGAGGCGGTGAACGGCGAGATCGAGGGGCTGATCCGCCGGGCCTGGGGGCGCGCATGAGCCGGAAATCGAACCTCGACGCGCTGTTCGCCGCCAAGCCCGTGCACAAGCCCGTGCACTTGCCGGCGCCCCTGCCCGCGCCCTCGCCCGAGCCGGACGGGTTTGCAGCTGCAAACCAGACCCCGGACGGGACCGAGTTTGCAGCTGCAAACCCGCCGGCCGCGCCGCGGCGCCGCAGCGGCGCCATCGGGGCGATGAGCCAGACCCTGCGGGGGCTGGCCGCCCAGGCCGACGCCGCCGCGAGCCTCGAAGCCGGCTCGGCCGTGGTCGAGATCGAGCCCGGGCTGATCGACGCCTCCTTCATCGCCGACCGGGTCGCCGACCCGACCGACCCGAGCCTCGCGAGCCTCGTCGAGAGCGTGCGCGAGAGCGGCCAGCAGGTGCCGGTCCTGGTGCGGCCGCACCCGGTCAGCGCCGGCCGCTACCAGATCGCCTACGGGCGCCGCCGCGTGCGGGCGGCGCAGATCCTGGCCCGGCCGGTGCGGGCCGTGATCCGGCCGCTCACCGATGCCGAACTCGTTATCGCCCAGGGCAAGGAGAACCTGGAGCGGCGCGACCTGAGCTATATCGAGCGGGCCTTCTTCGCCCGGCGGCTGGAGGAGCACGGCTTCCCGCGCGACACGATCACGGCGGCGATGGGGGTCGGCAAGGGCGACCTCTCGACCCTGATCTCGGTCGCCCGCACGGTGCCGGATGACATTCTGGCGGCGATCGGCCCGGCCCCGGCCGCCGGTCGGCCGCGCTGGATGCTGCTCGCCGAGGGGATCCGGACGGCGGACCGCGCCGCCCTCTCGGCCCTGCTCGCCGATCCGGCCTTCCGGGCGAAGCCGACCGACCAGCGCTTCGCCGCGATCCTGGCCGCGGTCGCGGCACCGCCGGCGCGGGGCGGGCGGCCCCAGGTCTGGACGGACCCGCAGGGCCGCAGGCTCGCCCGCGTCGAGCGCGGCGCCGACCGCGTCGCGCTCTCCTTCGACGAGCGCCTTGAGCCGGGCCTCGCGGACTACATCCTTGACCAGCTTCCCGAGATCCTGGCCGCCTACCGCCGGTCCAGAAGCTGATCCGGGATCCGGTCGGTCGAAGTGCATCCCGGATCACGCGCCCGCGCGGCGCGTGAGCGAAGCCCACTATCCGTCATCCCGAGGGGACCAACCGGATTCGGGATGAGCCGCGCCCGCGCTCCCGGCGGGCGCCCCGGCCCGCATTAAGGATAACGCGAAGGATAACGCGGGCACCCGCCGCCCGCGATCCGGGCGCGGCCCGGCATCGGGGAGGCGCGGGACGCCGCCCCGCGCCGCGGCGCCGCGTTCACAAAACTTTACATGCGGCCGCGAGAGGCGAAACCTGCCCGCGTCATGGTCCGGCCTGACGACGCGCTTCGCGTCAAGGGAGACACCACGATGAGCAACGGTGCGATGAACGGCCCCGCCGCGCAGGCGCCGGCCCCGCGGCGGATTCTGCGCCGGACCGCCCTGGCCCTCGGCCTCCTGCTCGCCGGTGGCACGGCCGGCCTCGCCGTCGCGATGGGCGGCGCCCCGGACGGCTTCGGCTTCCGGGATCCCGGCCAGCGCCTCGCGCGCCTGCAGTTCATGGCCCGGCGCGCGCTCGACTCGGTCGGGGCGACCTCGGACCAGGAGAACCGCATCCACGACATCATCGCCTCGGCCTCGGCCGCGCTGATGAAGGAGGGGCCCACGCACGAGGAGATGCGCCGGCGGCTCGCGGACCTCCTGAAGGCCCCGACCGTCGACCGGGCCGCCATCGAGGCCCTGCGCGCCGAGATGGTGCGCAGCGTCGATGCGCGCTCCAAGATCATCGCCGGGGCGCTCGTGGACGCCGCCGGACAGGTCAGCGCCGAGCAGCGCGCCAAGCTCGTCGACCGCGTCGCCAGCGCCATGGAGCAGCATCGCGGCTTCGGCCGCTGGCGGCATCCCTGGGGCGGGGAGGGCGGGCGTCCCGAGCGCGGGCCGGGCTGGCCCCAGTTCGGCGGAGCCGGCCCGCAGCCCGGCGGAGCCGGGCCGCAGCCCGGCGGAGCCGGGCCCGAGAGGAACTGACGGAGGCGCGACCGCCATGGCCGAGAGACTGCTCCTCATCGACGACGACCGGCGCCTCGCCGCGATGGTGGCGGAGTACCTCTCGGCCGAGGGCTACGCGGTCGCCTGCCAGCCCACGGCGCGGGAGGGCCACGACGCCCTCCGGCGCGAGCGCTTCGACGCCGTGATCCTCGACGTGATGCTGCCGGACGGCGACGGCTTCGAGCTCTGCCGCCAGATCCGCACCCACTCGCGGGTGCCGATCTTGATGCTGACCGCCAAGGGCGAGGACACCGACCGCATCATCGGCCTGGAGATCGGGGCCGACGATTACCTGCCCAAGCCCTTCAACCCGCGCGAGCTGCTCGCGCGCATCCGCGCCCTGCTGCGGCGCCAGCGCGCCCCGCAGGAGGCCCGGCTCGATTTCGGGCGGCTGCAGATCGATCCCGGATCCCGGGTCGTGCGGCTCGACGGGGTGGAGCGGCGGCTCACCAGCCACCAGTTCGACCTCCTCCTCGCCTTCGCGACCCATGCCGGGCGGGTGCTCAGCCGCGAGCGGCTGATGGACCTCGTCAAGGGCGAGGATCTCGACGCCTTCGACCGCTCCATCGACGTGCACGTCTCGCGCCTGCGGGCGCTGATCGAGGACGATCCCCGCCACCCGCGCCGCCTCCTCACCATCCGGGGCGCCGGCTACGTCTTCGCCCGCGAGCAGGATGCCGAGCGGTGAGGTCGGTCCGGCGGCGCCTGTTCTGGAAGATCTACCTGACCCTGCTGGCGAGCCTGGTCGGGGCCGCCATCGCCATGGCGGGCCTGTGGTGGATGCTCGGCGAATCGCCCCACAAGCGCTGGGAGGCGCTGGAGACCCACATCGCCCACGAGGCCGTGGCCCTCGCGGGTCCTCCCGCCGAGGCCGAGCCGGCGGTGCGGCGCCTCAGCGGGCTGTTCGGGGCGGACGCGGCGCTCTACGACCGCGGCGGCGCCTTGCTCGCGGCGCGCGGGACCCGCGCCGTCCTGCTCGGCGGGGAGGCGACCGGGCCGCCGGTGCGCTGGGTGCTGCGCTCCGCGCTGCCGGACGGGCGGACCCTCCTGGTCAGCATCCATCCCTCGCCGAGCACGCGGATCGCCCGCATCGCCACCCTGACCCTGCTGGTCGCGGCCTTCGTGGCCCTCGCGGCCTTCCCGGTCACGGCGCGGCTGACCCGGCGGCTCGAGCGGCTGCGCGCCGGGGTGGCCCGTTGGGGGGAGGGCGACCTGCGCGCGCGGGTCGACGAGGGCGGCGGCGACGAGGTCGCGGCGGTGGCGCGCACCTTCAACCTCGCGGCGGGCCGGGTCGACGCGCTGCTCGCCGCGCAGCGCCGCCTCCTCGCCAATGCCAGCCACGAGCTGCGCTCGCCGCTGGCGCGGTTGCGGATGGCGGTCGATCTCTGGGCGGGCCGGCCCGAGGCGGCCCGGGCCGAGATCGTGCGCAACCTCGGCGAACTCGACACCCTGGTGGACGAGATCCTGCTGTCGAGCCGCCTCGACCACGCCGAGGCCGGGCTCGACCGGCGCGAGACCGTGGACCTGCTCGGCCTCGCCGCCGAGGAGGCGGCCCGGGTCGGGGCGGAGGTCGAGGGGGTGCCGGTGAGCGTGCGGGGCGACCCGGTCCTGCTGCGGCGCCTGCTGCGCAACCTCCTGGAGAACGGCGCCGCCCACGGGGCGCCGCCGGTCCGGGTGCGGGCCGAGCCGTCGGGCGCGCGCGCCCGGCTCGTGGTGAGCGATCACGGCCCCGGCATCCCGGCCGCCGAGCGCGAGCGGGTCTTCGAGCCCTTCTACCGCCCGCGGGGCCGCCGGGAGGAGGCGGGCGGCTGGGGCCTCGGCCTCTCGCTCGTGCGGCAGATCGCGCAGCGCCACGGCGGCCTCGCCCTCTGCGAGGGCGCGGAGGCCGGGGGCAGCCGGTTCGTGGTGGACCTGCCGCGGGCGCCCTGAGGCCGGCTCGGGCGGGCCGGGCGGGGAGGGGGGTCAGGCCCGGGCCGCGCCGACCCGGTAGCGCGCCGCCGGCTCCGCGCGGGACAGGTTCGGCAGCAGGGCCTGCCGGGCCGCCTCGTAGGCCTGCCACTGGGCGGCGTCGGGCAGGGACGGGATGGTGACCACTTCGCCCGCGTCGAGGCCGGCCAGGGCGGCATCGACCAAGTCGGCGGCGCGCATCACGATCTCGCCCGGCAGGTGCTCGACCGGCACGCCCGCGAGGCCCCAGAACGCGGTCGCGGTGGCGCCGGGCAGCACGGCCTGGACGCGCAGGCCCTTGCCGGCGAGTTCGTGGTGCAGGGACTGGCTGAAGGCGAGGACGAAGGCCTTGGCGCCGCCGTAGACGCCGTTCAGCACCTCCGGCCCGATCGCGACGCTCGAGGCGATGTTCACGATCGTGCCGCGGCCGCGCGCCGCGAAGGCCGGCGCCGCCGCGTAGGTCAGGCGCATCAGCGCGGTCACGTCGAGGTCGATCAGCCTCTCCATCGCGTCGACGTCCGAGGCGAGGAGCGGCGCGGTGGCGCCGATGCCCGCATTGTTGACGAGCATCGTGAGGCTCGCGTCGCTGGCGGCGAGCCGCTCCACCGCGCGCAGGTCGGTCCGGTCGCCGAGATCGGCCGCCACCACCTCCACCGAGCGGCCGGTGCGGTCGGCGAGTCCGGCGGCGAGGTCGGCGAGCTTGGCCCGGTTGCGCGCCACCAGGACGAGGTCGTGGCCGCGGGCGGCGAGGCGGTCGGCGTAGATCGCGCCGATCCCCGAGGAGGCGCCGGTGACGAGGGCGGTGCCGAGGGACGAGAGGGTCATGGATCTGCTCCGTGGCGGGCGGCGCGGGGCCGCGTTCCGGTGAGCCGAGGAATACGCCCCCTGGCGCGCGTCTCATATGTCGTATATCCCTCGTTTCGGGACGGGGCGGAGGCAGCGTCGTGCGGGTCGGCTTCGTGATTTTCCCGGGCTTCCAGATGATGAGCCTGGCGGCGGGCTCGGTGTTCGAGTTCGCCAATCTCTGCGCCGGGGAGCGGGTCTACGACCTCGCGACCGTCTCCGAGGCGGGCGGCCCGGTGCCGAGCTCGACCGGCCTGGAGGTGAGCAGCCGCCCGATGCGGGACGAGGTCTTCGACACGCTGCTGGTCGGCGGCGGCGTCGACCTTCCACGGCCGAGCGCGGGCCTGCTGGCCTGGGTCGCGACCCGCCTGCCGGAGGTGCGCCGCCTCGGCGCGATCTGCACCGGCGCCTTCGTTCTCGCGCAGGCGGGTCTCCTCGACGGGCGGCGCGCGACGACGCACTGGCTCTTCGCCCGCACGCTCCAGGCCCGGTTCCCCGCCGTGCGGGTGGAGGAGGACCGCATCTTCATCGTCGACGGGCCGGTCTGGACCTCCGCCGGCATGACGGCGGGCGTCGACCTCGCCCTGGCGATGGTGGAGAAGGATCTCGGCGCCGAGATCGCCCGCTCGGTGGCGCGCAAGCTGGTGATGTATCACCGCCGGGCCGGCGGCCAGACGCAGCATTCGGAGCTGCTCGACCTCGCGCCGAAATCCGACCGGATCCAGGCCGCCCTGACCTTCGCGCGCCGCAACCTTCGGCGCGACCTCACCGTCGAGCAGCTCGCCGAGGCGGCGGCGCTGAGCCCCCGCCAGTTCAGCCGCGCCTTCCGGGCCGAGACCGGCCAGTCGCCCGCCAAGGCCGTGGAGCAGCTGCGCGTCGAGGCGGCGCGGCTGATGCTGGAGCAGACGCGCCACCCGGTCGAGACGGTCGCCCGCGAGGCGGGCTTCTCCGATCCCGAGCGGATGCGCCGGGCCTTCCTGCGCGCCTTCGGCCAGCCGCCCCAGGCCCTGCGCCGCGTCGCCCGCGCGGCGGCGTGAGGGGAGGGCGCCCGCGCGGGGCCGGCCAGGGAAGGGGGCCATCGCCCGTGCGAGGAATCGGCTGCGTCCTGCCGGAAACCCGCAGTCGCATGTCGGGCCGGCTTCCCCAATGCCTAGCGAGGATGTCCGAATATTTCGCCGCTGCGCAGACGAGAATCGTCTTGCACTCGGATGCGGCGGCGCCGAGAGGCTGTTATGGCCCGCACAACACCTGTCCTCAATTCATAAGGTCCTCCAGAAGAGGCGGCACGTCCCTCGGCTCCGCGATGGCCCCGATCTCGCCGCCGCGCGCGCCCGCGCTCCGCGATTCTGGTGGCGGCCGGAGGGGCGGATTTCCTGGAAGGCGAACTCGGCCGCCTGGAGGAGGCCTATCGCCGTGCGGCCCTGCGCCACCTGCAGCTCACGCATGACCGGGTCGATGCCCTCGGGGACATCCAGACCGAGCCGCCCGTCCACGGCGGCCTGACCGCCTTCGGCGCGGAAGTGATCCGCCATTGCGAGGCGCTCGGCGTGATCGTCGATGTGGCGCATGGGACCGGGAGCCTCGTGCGCCGGGCGGCCGAGGTCGCCCGCAAGCCCCTCGTTCCGTCGCACGCCTCGCTGGCGATGGATCCGACGCGCCGCATCACGCCGCATCACGCCCGGATCGTGGCCGGGACGGGCGGGGTCGTCGGCATCTGGCCGCCGGCGCGCGTGTTTCAGGACCTGGCGGCGCTGGCGGAGGGCATCGCCCGCATGGCGGAGGTGGTCGGTCCCGCCCATGTCGGGCTCGGCTCGGACATGATGGGACTGGTGGGGCCGAGCGCCCTGCCGGACTGCGCGCGACTCCCGGATCTCGCCGCCCACCTCCTGCGGCGCTTCACGCCCGACGAGACCGTCGGCATCCTGGGTGGGAATTATTGGCGGGTGGCTCGGGCCTGCCTCGCGGCCTGACGCCTCATCCCCCATCCGCTTGATCCCTTCGGGACGGCGGCTTCGGGCTTCGCTCAGGCGCCGCGCGGGCGCGTGATCCGGGATCCGCCGTGATCGACCGGATCCCGGATTACTCCTACGCGGCCGCCCGCCCGCGCCCGAGCGGGGCGAGCCGCGCCTGGAGCGCCTCCTTCTCGCGCCGCGCGGCCGCGAGGGCGCGCCGCAGGTGGCGGATCTCCTCGTGCAGGTAGCCGGCATCGACCGCCATCTCGACGCAGTGGTCCTGGGCCTCGGCGAGTTGCCGGCGCAGGTCGGCCAGGTCGGCGACGAGTTCCAGGAGCACCAGGGTGGGATCGGGCATCGCGACCTCCGCGCAACGGCATCACGGGCCGGGACGGGCCCGGCACCGCCCGGCATCCGCGCCGTCCGCCTAACGGAGTCTTACCGAAACCCGCGGTATCGGGCCGGGCGCGGCAACGCCTTCGCAAGCGCCCCGCACGCGCTGTGGACGGCGCGGGCGCGCCGCTCAGCGGGTCCGCGCCTCGCCCTCCGGCTCGTCCCCCAGGGCGATCCGCGCGAGGCCCGAGAGCGGGTCGACGAGGGTGAGGTGGTCGTGGACGACGCGCACCCCGGGCACGCCCTCGGCGGCGGCGCGGATCGCCGGCCGCTGGCGCTCGTCGGTCAGCGCCCCGCGCAGGGTGACGGCGCCGTCCTCCACCGCGACGTCGATCAACTCCAGCGGGATCACGCCCGCATCCAGGCAGGCCGCCTCCACGTCGGTGCGGATCGCCGCGTCCTCCCGGGGCGGCGCCTCGCGGGCGGCCCGCAGGGCGTCGTGCAGGGCGCGCAGGAGATCCGCCCGGGTCACGATCCCGACGAGCCGCCCGTCCTCGACGATCGGCACGCGCCGGATGCGCCGGCGCGCCATCAGCCCGACGATGTCGTCGAGGGGCGTCTCGGGCGAGGCGGTGACGACCTCGCGGGTCATCGCGTCGCCCACCCGGTGCCCGCATTCCCGGGCATAGGCGGCGGCCAGCCGGCCCGGGCTGAGCAGGTAGCGGATCCAGGCGGGATGCGGGCGCGCGGTGCCGATCTCCCGGCGCGCCACCAGGTCGCCCTCGGTCACGATGCCGACGAGGCGGCCCGCCGCGTCGAGGATCGGCAGGCCGCTGATCCGCTTCTCCAGCATCAGGGCGGCCGCCAGTTCGAGCGAGAGGTCGGCCCGCCCGCACGTCACCTGCGTGGTCATGATCTCGCGCGCGCGCATCCGTATCCTCCCGCTTCCCTCGCCGTGTCCCCCGCCCGCGGGGATCCTCGGGACCGAGATTAGGCGCGGCCCGCGTCCGGCGGCCTGATCCAGATCAGGCCGCCCTCCGGAACGGACCGGCTTTGCGCGGGATCAAGGCCCGGACGAGGGGAGGGGGCATCCTCGTCCGGCGGCCGGGGAGGTCCGGCCGCCCCGTGCCCGGAGATCTCGCCGCCATGCTCGACGCCCTCAGGAGCCTCCTCGTCGGGATCACCGAGGGGGCCGGCGTGCAGACCCCCTCGGCGGCCCTCGCCTACGGCCTGTCCCTGGCCCGGGAGGCCGGGGCGCACCTGACCGTGCAGGCGATGACGGTCGAGATCGTCGTGCCGAATGCCTGGATCAGCGGCTTCGCGGCCGCCCTCGCCGAGACCGAGAACGCGCGCCTGCGCGGCCTCGCCTGGGCCGCCGCGGAGGCGGCCCGGGCCGAGGCGGCGGCGGCGGGCCTGCGCTGCACGGCCCGCGCCCAGGCGCTCGGCGCCGCCGACCTCTTCGCCCTGCTCGCCGCCCGGGCGCGCGTCAACGACCTCACGCTCCTCGATGCCGAGCCGAGCCTGCTCGCCACCCAGCGGGGCCTGATCGAGGACCTGATCCTCTACGGCGGCGGCCCGCTCCTGGTCGTCCCGCCCGGCTGGACGGAGTTCCGCGCCGCGCGGGCCGTGGTCGCCTGGGACGGCAGCGCCGCGGCCTCCCGCGCGCTGCGCGACGCGCTGCCCCTGCTGCGCCAGGCCCGTGACGTCCACGTCGTCACCGTGACGGCGCCGGGCCGGTCCGACGAGGCCGTGCCGGGCGCGGAGGTCGGCCCCTTCCTGGCGCGGCACGGCGTCGCCGCGACCCTGGTCGACCTGCCCGGGGAGGACGGCGTCGCCGGGACGCTGCGCCGGCACGCGGTCGAGGCGCGGGCCGACCTCCTGGTGATGGGCGGCTTCGTCCATGCCCGCCTGCGCGAGATGGTGCTCGGCGGCGTCACCGCCGCCCTGCTCACGGACTGCCCCGTGCCCCTGCTCCTCGCGCACTGATTGACCGCACCCGAACCGTGATCCACGTCAATGACGAGCCGGCCCGGCTGGTGAAACTCCCGGTTGAGGCCGGGCGCGACCGCCGGCCGCGACGCGGAGCGATGCGATGACGGGAACGGCGGGAACGACGCGGGCGACGGCTTCGGTGCGGGGCAGGGACGGGTCCGTGCCCGGGCCCCTCGCCCCGCACGACCTCGCCGGCCTCGACGCCTACTGGAGGGCGGCGAACTACCTCTCGGTCGGGCAGATCTACCTGATGGAGAACCCGCTGCTGCGCGAGCCGCTGACGCCCGCGCAGGTGAAGCCGCGGCTCCTCGGCCACTGGGGCACCACGCCGGGGCTGAACTTCATCTACGCCCACCTGAACCGGGTGATCCGCGCGCGCGACCTCGACATGATCGCGGTCTGGGGCCCGGGCCACGGCGCGCCGGGGCTGGTGGCCAACGCCTACCTGGAGGGCACCTACAGCGAGATCTACCCGGACGTCGCCCAGGACGAGGCCGGGATGGCCCGCCTGTTCCGGCAATTCTCCTTCCCGGGCGGGATCCCGAGCCACGCCTCGCCGGAGCTGCCCGGCTCGATCCACGAGGGCGGCGAGCTCGGCTACTCCCTCGTCCACGCCTTCGGGGCCGCCCTCGACAATCCCGACCTGATCGTCGCCTGCGTGGTGGGCGACGGCGAGGCCGAGACCGGGGCGCTCGCCGCCTCCTGGCACTCGGCGAAGTTCCTCGACCCGCGCCACGACGGCACCGTCCTGCCGATCCTCCACCTCAACGGCTACAAGATCGCCAACCCGACCATCCTCGCCCGCATGCCCGAGGCGGAGCTGAGGAGCCTCCTCGTCGGCTACGGCTACGACCCGATCATGGTGGCGGGCGACGAGCCCGCCCCGATGCACCAGGCCATGGCGGCGGCCCTCGACGACGCCCTCGACCGCATCGCGCGGATCCGGCACGAGGCCGCGGCGGAGCGCCCGCGCTGGCCCATGATCGTGCTGAGGAGCCCGAAGGGCTGGACCGGCCCGGCGCAGGTCGACGGCAAGCCCGTGGAGGGGACCTGGCGCGCCCACCAAGTCCCGGTGGCGGCGATCCGCGACAACCCCGAGCACCTCGCGATCCTCGACGCGTGGCTGCGCTCCTACGCGCCGGAGACGCTGTTCGACGCGGCCGGGCGCCTGCGGCCCGACCTCGCCGCCCTGGCGCCGCGCGGCGAGCGGCGGCTCTCGGCCAACCCGCAGGCCAATGGCGGGCGCCACCCCAAGCCCCTGCGCCGGCCGCCCCTCGCGCAGCACGCGATCCCAGTCCCGGCGCCGGGCGCCACGGAGGCGGAGGCGACGCGGGTGCTCGGCGGCTACTTGCGCGACCTCCTCTCCCTCAACGCCGAGGCCCGCAACCTGCGCATCATGGGGCCGGACGAGACCGCCTCGAACCGCCTCGACGCGGTGTTCGGGGTGACGGACCGCGCCTGGCAGGAGCGGATCCTGCCCGGCGACGAGCATCTCGGCCGCTTCGGGCGGGTGATGGAGGTGCTGAGCGAGCAGCTCTGCGAGGGCTGGCTCGAAGGCTACCTGCTCACCGGCCGCCACGGCCTGTTCGCGAGCTACGAGGCCTTCATCCACGTCGTCGACTCGATGGTGAACCAGCACGCCAAGTGGCTGAAATCGGCCCGGGCGCTGCCCTGGCGGCGGCCGGTGCCGTCGCTCAACCTGCTGCTCTCGTCCCACGTCTGGCGCCAGGACCACAACGGATTCAGCCACCAGGACCCGGGCTTCATCGACTTCATCGCCAACAAGCGGGGCGACACCGCGCGGGTCTACCTGCCGCCGGACGCCAACACCCTGCTGTGGGTGGCGGATCACTGTCTGGGCACGCACGACCGCATCAACGTCATCGTGGCCGGCAAGCAGCCGGCGCCGCAATGGTTCTCCCCCGAGGCGGCGGCGCGCCACTGCGAGGCCGGGCTCGGCGTCCTCGACTTCGCCTCGACGGAGGGGCAGGGGGAGCCGGACGTGGTGATGGCCTGCGCCGGGGACGTGCCCACGATGGAGACGCTCGCGGCGGTGGACGCGCTCCGCCGCGCGGTGCCCGACCTCGCCATCCGCGTCGTCAACGTCGTCGACCTGATGACCCTGGCCTCGCCCGACGCGCACGAGCACGGCATCGACGACGCGGCCTTCGACGGGATCTTCACCCGGGACCGGCCGGTGATCTTCGCCTATCACGGCTATCCCTGGCTGATCCACCGGCTCACCTACAAGCGGACGAACCACGCGAACTTCCACGTCCACGGCTTCATCGAGGAGGGGACGACGACGACCCCCTTCGACATGGCGGTGATGAACCGCCTCGACCGCCACCACCTCGCCATCGCGGCCCTGCGCCGCGTCCCGCGCCTCGGCGCCCGGGCGGGCCGGGTCGAGCGCGCCCTGCGGGAGCGGCTCGCCATCCACCGCGAGCACGTCTGCCGGACCGGGGAGGATCTGCCCGAGATCCGCGACTGGCGCTGGGGGGAGGGGGAATGGCCGCCGGCCGCCTCCGCGGATCCGTCCCGCGAGGAGGATGCGGATCCGCGCGACCTCGAGGCGGGCTGGCAATTCATGAGCTGAGGCGGCGGGGCGCGGCCCGGCGCGCGAGGCGCCCGGGCCGCGCCCCGGGAGGATCAATCCACCGCGACCATCACGTCCGACGCCTTCACCACCGCGTAGGCGTCGCCGCCGGCCGCCAGGGCGAGCGCGTCGACGGATTCGTTCGTGATCGAGGCGGTCACGATCTGGCCGGGCGCGATCTCGATCTTGACGTGCGCCGTCGTGGCGCCCTTCTCGACCGAGACCACCTTGCCCTTCAGGACGTTGCGTGCACTGATCTTCATGTTGCCTCCAGGACGGGATCCGGGGGGAACCCTCCGGCGCGACGTTACCGCACCGCCGGATCGCAGCATAGACGGTTCGTCGGCGGCGCGAAATCTTTCGTTACTCTGGGTCATGGGACCGAGATGCGGCGGCGTGCCGAGGTGACCCGCCCGGCCGTCCCGGCCGGGCGCCCCGCCGAACCGCGCGACATCTTCGCGCCCCTCAGCCGAACTTGAACAGCACCCCGAAGCCGCCGCGGGGATAGTTCCACTCGATCTCCCCGGACGGCTCGCACAGCACCCGGCAGGTGCCGCACTCGAAGCAGCCGTCCGGCACCACCTCGACCTGCCCGCCGTCGCTCAGGCTGTAGCAGCCCGCGGGGCAGAGCCGCGTCATGGCGAGCAGGTTGGGCGACGGCTCGACGTGGGGCGCGATGCGGATGTGGGGGCGCCCCACATCCACCACGTAGCGGTTCTGGTAGAGCTTCTCTTCGACGCGCGCGGTCATGACGGGCCTCCGGTGATGCGGTGGATGGGGTGGCGCCCGCTCAGCGCCACGCGCGGGCGACGCGCACGGCGTCGCCGATCAGCCCCGGCAGGGAGCGCCGGCGCACGACGCTGCGCCAGGTCGCGCGCTCCTTCTCGCGCTTGGGCACGCCGTCGACGCGCAGGAAGTTCTGCGCCGCCTTCGACATCAGCTCCGGGTAGGTGAGGAAGAAGTTCTTGGAATGGGTATGCAGCAGGGCCGGCATATCCTTGTACTTCTTCATGTCCTTCATCACGAAAGACTCCTCGACCATCTTGCGGTAGAGGGCGAGGTTGGCGGCGGTCGGGGGAAGGCGCCGGCTCTTGAGCTGGAAGATGGCCTCGGCGGCGAGCCGCCCGGTGGTCATCGCGAGGTTCGAGCCCTCGCGGTGGATGGCGTTGTTGAACTGCGCGGCGTCGCCGACCACGACCCAGCCGTCGCCGCAGAGCTGCGGGATCGCCCTGTAGCCGCCCTCCGGGATCAGGTGGGCGGCGTATTCCTTCACCTCGGCCCCGGCGAGCAGCGGGGCCACCGAGGGGTGCTTCTTGAAGGCGTCGAGCAGCCCGTAGGGCGTCTCGGCCCCGTCGCGGTAGTCGGAGACGAGGCAGCCGAGGCCGACCGACAGGCTCTCCTTGTTGGTGTACAGGAAGGCCATCCCGGTCATGCCGCGGGAGATCGTGCCGATCGCCTCGATCACGACGCCCTCATCCTCCCGCAGGTTGAAGCGGGCGTCGATCGTCTCGGCGGGCAGGAAGTGCATCTCCTTGACGGCGAGCGCGACGTGGTCTGGGCGCGGGATCGGCCGCAGGCCGGTCCGCGAGCCGAGGAGCCCGTTGACGCCCTCGGCCAGCACCACCACGTCCGCGTGGACGACGCCCCCGCCCCGGTCCGTGCGCACCCCGATCACCCGGCCCGAGGGGTCGCGGATCAGCTCGGTCGCGGTCGTCTCGCAGAGCAGCGTCGCGCCCGCCTCCTGCACCTGGCGCGAGAACCAGCGGTCGAACTGGGTGCGGATGATCGTGTAGCGGTTCGGCTTCTCCTCGTTGAAGTCGTCGGAGCGATAGTGCATGCCGACATGCGAGGTGCCGTCCATGATCCAGAGGCGCTGCTCCAGCACGTGGCGCTCGAGCGGCGCGTCCTCGCGGAAGTTCGGGACGAGCTGCTCCAGCATGTCGGCGTACAGGATGGCGCCCTGGACGTTCTTGGAGCCGGCGGTCTCGCCGCGCTCCAGCTGCAGCACCTTGAGGCCGCGCTTGGCCAGGGTGAGCGCGCAGGCGTTGCCGGACATGCCGGCACCCACCACGATGGCGTCGAAGGTCTCTACGGTCATGGCGGGGCTCCTCAGCCGGCGAGTCGGTCGCGGGAATGGGGCGAGAGGCGCCGCCGGAAGGCCTCGGTCAGCGCCGGCAGCAGCCGGATCGCGTCGGCCACGACGCCCAGATGGGCGAAGTCGAAGATCGGCGCGTTGGGATCGGTGTTGATGGCGACGATGAGGTCGGCGCCCTCGACCCCGACCCGGTGCTGGATCGCGCCCGAGATGCCGGCCGCGATGTAGAGCTTCGGGCGGATCGTCTTGCCGGTCTGCCCGATCTGGCGGTCGGAGGTGATCCAGCCCTTCTGCACGAGGGGCCGGGAGCCGCCGAACTCGGCTCCGAGCGCCAGCGCGAGGTTGCGCACGAGCTGGAAATTCTCGGCTGATTGCAGGCCGAGCCCGCCCGCCACCACCACGTCCGCGTAGGCGAGGTTGGCCCTGGAGGCGTCCCGGTCGGCCACGAAGGACAGGACCTTGGTGACGATGTCCGCCTCCGCTATGGCGAGGCCGCGGGCGATGACCGGGCCGACCGGCCGCTCGACCCGCGCGGGCATCGGCATCACCCGCGGGCGCACGGTCGCCATCTGGGGCCGGTAGTTCAGGGTGTAGATCGTGCAGAGCAGCGAGCCGCCGAAGGTCGGCCGGGTCGCGCCGAGCGACTTGTCGGCGTCGACGTCGAGCTCGGTGCAGTCGGCGGTGAGGCCGGTGAGCAGGGTCGTGGCGACCGAGCCCGCGAGGTCGCGCCCGAGCGTGGTGGCGCCCAGCAGCAGGATCTCGGGCTTGTAGGCGTCGACGAGGTCGGTCAGCGCCTTCGTGTAGGGCTCGGTGCGGTAATGGGCGAGGACCGGATCCTCGCAGAGATAGACCCGGTCGGCGCCGTAGCAGAAGGCCTCCGCCACCGCCGCGCGGGTGCCGCTCTCGGGTGCACCGATCACCACCCCGGCGAGCGAGACGCCGAGCTTGTCGGCGAGGCGCCGCCCGGCCCCCATCAGCTCCCAGGAGACCGGGTGGACCTGGCCCCGCTCCAGTTCCACGAACACCCAGACGTGCTGGTAGGCCCGGAAATGCTCCGGGAGCTCCTTCTTCGTCCCGGCGCGGCCGCCGGCCGCCGGTTTCGACTCGGGCTTGGCTTGGCTCATGGCGTCCTCCTGTCACTGGCCGGCCGCGAGGCGGGCGAGGTCGTCTTCGAGGCCGGGGCTGCGGGCGAACAGCGCCTCGATCAGCCCCTCGGCGAGGCCCGCCGCGTCGCGCCCGTGGGTCGGCACCAGGGCGGCCTTCTCCGCCCGGGACGCGGGCGCGAAGACGCGCTTGACGACCGTGGGCGAGCCGCGCAGGCCGCAGCGCGCGATGTCGGCGATGCCGGCCTCCCTGGCGCTCCAGGTCACGATCTCGGCCCGGGCGGCGCGCAGGGCCTCCGCGAGGCTGCCGCGCCGCATCTCGTTGATCCCCTCCAGCACCGTCACGAGGCAGGGCAGGCGGGTCCGCAGCACCTGCACGCCGCCCTCGGCGCGCCGCTCCACCGTGACGGAGCGGGCCGAAAGGTCGAGTTCCGCGATCCGCGCCACGTAGGTGAGCTGCGTCAGGTTCAGGCGCTTGGCGATGCCGGGGCCGACCTGCGCGGTGTCCCCGTCGATCGTCTGCTTGCCGGTGAAGACGATGTCGGGCGGCCCCCAGGTCGCGCCGATCCGGCCGATCGCGGTCGCGAGCGCGAAGCTCGTCGCCAGCGTGTCGGAGCCCGCGAAGACGCGGTCGGTGAGCAGCACCGCCCGGTCCGCCCCGAAGCCCAGGGCCTTGCGCAGGGAATCCGCCGCCATGGGCGGCCCCATGGTCAGCACCGTCACCTCGCCGCCGTGGCGGTCGCGCAGCCGCAGGGCCGCTTCGAGCGCGAACAGGTCGTAGGGATTGATGATCGTCGGCACGCCCTGCCGCATGATCGTGTTCGTCACCGGATGCACCCGGATCTGTCCGGAATCCGGCACTTGCTTGATGCAGACCACGCTGTGCATGTCGCTCACCCTGCTGGAAGCGCGGCGAGATCGCCGACTCCACTGTCTTCCTCTCGACGTTGAGGCATTCGCCGTGCCAGGCCGGATGATCGGCCTGGGTCTTCGCTTTCAATGACTTGGAGCGTCACCTGGGGACACTTGGAGCGTCGCTCGGATGATCGCTCGGATGTGGGTGTCGGATCGGTGTCGGCTTGCCGACACGGTGAGTCAGGATTGCGTCAGGGGGTGCAGGATGTCGGCCAGGGGCACGAAGGCGCCCCGCGCCGGCGGGCGCTCGGGATCGTGCTCCCTGAGCACCTTGAAGACCCGCTCGGCGAGCGGGGTCGAGGTCGCGAAATCCCGGTAGGCGCGCTCCAGCGTGTCGCGGGCGGCGCGCCGGACGGCGTCGTCGTCGAGCCCCGCGAAGGAGGTGGTGGCGAGGTACTGGCCCATCCGCTTGAGGATGTGCAGGCGCGCGACGCGCAGCACCTCGGGCGCGTAGGGCAGGTCGAGGACCTGGAAGAACTCCTCGGCGCTCGACAGGGCGGCGAGGCGGTCGAGGCAGGGCGACGACATGGGAGTCTCCTCGGAGGGGATCAGGTCGGGTCGGACGGCTCGGCGGCGGGCGCCGGCGCGGCCGCGAGACGGGTTTCCAGGCGCTCGATCCGGGCCGCGAGGGCGACCAGGGCGGCGCCGA
Organism: Methylobacterium sp. 4-46; assembly: GCF_000019365.1. Taxonomy (GTDB): domain Bacteria; phylum Pseudomonadota; class Alphaproteobacteria; order Rhizobiales; family Beijerinckiaceae; genus Methylobacterium. The sequence goes on from NC_010511.1 coordinate 3,995,929, forward strand.
GGGGATCGGGCAGGCGGTGATGCTCCAGGTCGATGCGCCCGTCGGCGCGCGGGCGGCCCGCACGGGCCGCGGCGACGAGGCGGCCCGGCACGCCGACCACGGTCATGCCGGCCGGCACGTCCGTGATCACCACCGAGTTGGCCCCGACCCGGGCCCCGGCGCCGACCTCGACCGGCCCGAGGATCTTGGCGCCCGCGCCGACCAGGACGCCGTCGCCGAGGGTCGGGTGGCGCTTGCCGGGCGTCCAGGAGGTGCCCCCGAGCGTGACGCCGTGGTAGAGCGTGACGTCGTCCCCGATCACCGCGGTCTCGCCGACCACCACGCCGGCGCCGTGGTCGATGAAGAAGCGCCGCCCGATCCGGGCGCCCGGATGGATGTCCACGTTGGCGACGAGGCGGGCCGCCCAGGAGACGAGCCGGGCCGCGTACTTGAGGCCGCCGCGCCAGAGCCGGTGGGCGAGGCGGTGCAGGATCACCGCGTGCACCCCCGGATAGGTGGTGACGATCTCGACGAGGTGGCGCGCCGCCGGGTCGCGCGAGCGGACGCAGGCGACGTCCTCGGCGATCTGCCGCCAGAGCGGCGGCTCCCGGGCGGCCGTCCCGGCCCGGGCGCCGGCGCATTCGGATCCCGCTCCGGGGGCCGCCCCGGCGGGGAGGGGAGGCGCCCGCCGCGCCGCCTGCGCCGCGGAGGCGCGGGCGAGGCGCCCGAGCTCCGCGATCTGAAGCGCCCGCAGCCGGCGCGCGCGCGATCCCATGATCATCGCTCAGCTCCCCGCGGCGGCGAAGCGCGGCAGCGGCCGCGCGCTCATCAGGCACTCGTCGTGGAGGCGCCGCAGCAGGCCCGGCGGCACCGCCGCCTTGGTGCGCACCGCCGCCGCCCGGACCCGTTCCAGGAGGTCGCGGGCGACCTCCGCGTCGAGGCTGCGCCCCTGCGCCGCGAGGGCGCTGGCGAGCGCCGCCACCCCCGAATGCTTGCCGATCACGATGCGGTGGCTGCGCCCGAGCATCCCGGGATCGAGCGCCTCGTAGGTCGCCCGGTCCCGCAGCAGCCCGGCGACGTGGATGCCGGATTCGTGGGTGAAGATGTCCTCGCCCACGATGGCCTTGCCGCGCGGCAGGGGACGCTCGGCCGCCGCCGCGACGGCGGCGGCGAGCGGGCGCAGCGCGCGAAGGTCGATCCCGGTCGGCCCCTGGCCGAACCGCGCCAGCGCCACCGCCACCTCCTCCAGGGCGGCATTGCCGGCCCGCTCGCCGAGCCCCGTCACGGTGACGCTGGCGTGGCGCGCCCCCGCCCGCAGCGCCGCCAGCGTGTTGGCGGTGGCGAGGCCGAGATAGTCGTGGGCGTGGAATTCGAGGGCGAGGTCGGTGGCCGCGGCGAGGCGCCGGACCAGGGCGTCGGCGGCGAAGGGATCGAGCACGCCGAGCGTGTCGGCGAGGCGCAGGCGCTCGGCGCCCGCCGCCCGCGCCGCTTCGGCGACGCGGCAGAGGAAGTCGGGATCGGCGCGCGAGGCGTCCTCGGCGCCGACCGCCACCGCGAGGCCGAGGCGCCGCGCGCGCGCCACCGTCGCGGCGACCGCGTCGAGGGCGAAGGCGCGGTCGCGGCCGAGCTTGCCGCGCAGCTGGGCGTCCGAGACCGGGATCGAGTGGTTGACCGCCGGCACGCCCGCGGCGACCGCGGCGAGGAGGTCGTCCTCGCGCATCCGGCACCACGCGATCACCCGCAGGGGCAGCCGCAGCGAGACGATGGAGCGGATCGTCTCGATCTCGTCCTCGCCCATGGCCGGCGTGCCGGCCTCGATCTCCGGGACCCCGGCCGCCGCGAGGGCCTCGGCGATCTCGATCTTCTCGCGGCGGGTGAAGGCGACGCCCGGGGCCTGCTCGCCGTCGCGCAGGGTGGTGTCGTTGAGGAACACGGTCCGGGCGGAGGGCGGCCCGGACGGTGCGGGGGGAGGGGAGGCGGAGGACGGTTCCGGCATGGCGCGCTCCGGGTGGGGGGACGGGGGCCTGGAGCGGGCGCGTCCGGGGGACCCGCGACCCGCTCCAAGTCGCGGTGTCTTGGTCTCGGTGTCTTGGTCTCGGTGCCTTCGGCATTTCCCTCGCCGCGGCGGCGGGGTGCCGGGCGTCAGGCGTAGACGGGATTGAAGGACGCGGCCTCGCTTCCCGTCCCGCTCCAGAACGGGGACAGGTCGCGCAGCTTGCCGACGATGCCCGGCATGGCCTCGAGCACCCGGTCGACCTCCTCGCCCGTCGTCTCGCGCGAGAGCGAGAAGCGGATCGCCCCGTGCGCCGCCGTGGCGGGCACCTTCATGGCGCGCAGCACGTGGGAGGGTTCGAGCGAGCCCGAGGTGCAGGCCGAGCCCGAGGAGGCGGCGATCCCCGCCCGGTTGAGCAGGAGCAGGATGCCCTCGCCCTCGATATACGCGAAGGCGACGTTGGCGGTGTTGGGCAGGCGGTGATCCGGGTCGCCGGTGACGAAGCAGTGCGGGATGCGCTGCAGCAGGCCCTTCTCCAGCCGGTCGCGCAGGGCGCCGACCCGGATCGCGTCCGCGGCGAGCCCCTCCGCGGCGATCCGCGCCGCCGCGCCGAGGGCGACGATGCCCGGGATGTTCTCGGTGCCGGCGCGCCGGCCCCGCTCCTGGTGGCCGCCGCGCAGGAGCGGCCGGACGCGCAGGCCGCGCCGCAGGTAGAGCGCCCCGACGCCCTTCGGCGCGTGCAGCTTGTGGGCCGAGAGCGACAGCATGTCGATCGCCGTCGCCTTGAGGTCGATCGGCACCTTGCCCACCGCCTGCACCGCGTCGGTGTGGAACATCGCCCCGTGCGCCTTCGCCTCCTCGGCGAGGTCCGCGACCGGGAAGATCGTCCCGGTCTCGTTGTTGGCCCACATGATCGACACCACGGCGACCCGCTCCGACAGGGCCGCGCTGTAGGCCGCCCGGTCGAGCCGCCCCTTCCCGTCGACCGGGATGACGTGGACCTTGATGCCCCGGTTCTTCTCCAGGTGGCTGCACAGGGAGAGCACGGCCGGGTGCTCGACCGCGCTGGTGACGATCTCCCGCCGCCGCGGGCTCACCTCCAGGGCGGAGAGGATCGCGGTGTTGTCGCTCTCGGTGCCGCCCGAGGTGAAGACGATCTCGGAATCGTGGGCGGCGCCGAGCAGCGCCTGGACCTCGCCCCGCGCCGCCCGCACGGCCCCGCCCACCGCCGCCCCGAAGGCGTGCATGGAGGAGGCGTTGCCGAAATGCTCGGTGAGGAACGGGAGCATGGCCTCCACGACCCGGGAATCGACCCGGGTGGTGGCGTTGTTGTCGAGATAGGCCGTGGTGTGGGTCGCGGTCATGGTCGCCTCCGGGCGGTCTGGGGCTACTTCACCGGGACGACCCGGAGCGGGAGGCCGAGGGCCTCGATCAGGCGCTGCTGCACGCCCGCCACGGTGACGCTCGCCATCTGGCAGCCGACGCAGGCGCCCGAGAGCCGCACGCTCACCACGGTGCCCTCCACCTCGACGAGTTCGCAGTCGCCCCCGTCGCGCTGGAGCACGGGCCGCAACGCCTCGATCGCCTTGTCGATCAGCCGGATGCGCTGCATCGGGGTGAGCGCGGCGGGCGCGAGCGGGCTCTGGGGCGAGGGGAACGCCCTGGTGCCGGCGCCCGGCGCCGCACTGGCGCCCGGCGCCGGGGGATCCCCGAATGCCTGGGCGAGCCGGGGCTTGCTCTTCAGGCTGCGGGGATCCGCCGCCCCGATCCGGTAAGCGGCGCCCGCCGCGAGCAGGCCGGCCTCGACCATCTCCCGGTTGACGCGGGCGAGCGTGCCCTCGATCGCCTCGAAGCAGGTCAGGCAGCCGCCGCCCGCCTTGGTGTAGAAGGTGACCTGCTCGGGCGTGGTCAGGCCGTTGGCGCGCACCGCCCGCTCGATCATGCCCTCGTCGACGCCGAAGCACTTGCAGACGAGGGCGCCCTCCTCATGGTCGTCCTCGACCGTCTCGCCGCGGTAATGGGCGACCGCGGCCTGCAGCGCCTCGTAGCCCATCACCGAGCAGTGCATCTTCTCGGGCGGCAGGCCGCCGAGGAAATCCGCGATGTCCTGGTTGCTGATGGCCAGCGCCTCGTCGACCGTCTTGCCGATGACGATCTCGGTCAGCGCCGAGGAGGAGGCGATGGCCGAGCCGCAGCCGAAGGTCTGGAACTTGGCCTCGGTGATCACCTCCGTCTCCGGATCGACCTTGAGCATCAGCTTGAGCGCGTCGCCGCAGGCGATCGCCCCGACCTCGCCGACCGCGTTCGCCTCCGCGAGCAGGCCCGCATTCTTCGGATTGAAGAAGTAGTCCTTGACCTTGTCGGAATAGTCCCACATGGCGCGTCCTCCTCAGCCGAAGGACTTGCCGCAGGCGCATTTCGCCCCCGCATTCGGGTTCTCGAACACGAAGCCCGAAGTCTCGAGCGCCGTGACGAAGTCGATCCGCAGCCCCGAGACCAGGCTCTGCGAGCGGCCGTCGACGAAGAGCCGCACGCCGTCCTGCTCGACCACGAGGTCGCCGTCGCGGGCGCTGGATTCCAGCCCCATCATGTACTTGTACCCGGCGCAGCCGCCGGCCTCGACCATGATCCGCAGGCCGGTCGGTGTGCCCGGCGCCTGCGAGAGCGCGGTCTTTACCGCGGTGACCGCGTTGTCGGTGAGCGAGATCATGTCGGGATCCTCCGTGAGGGTCGGGTTCCGGCCCTCCGAGCGGCAATCCCCGTGCCATGACTTATACTGTTGAATTGTTTGGGTTTTCCCGGTCGCGAGCGCCGTGTCGCAAAGGCGACAAGTCCGACACTCGGTCGGATTGTCGCGGGGAGCCCGGCGGCCCGACGCGCGCGGGACGCCCGCCCGCCCGCCCGAGGCCGGGCGCCCCCTCCGCCACCCGCACGGCGAAGCGGCAGGCCGGCGCGCCCACGGCCTCGCAGGCGAACTCGACGACGCGGGTGCGCGGGTCGACGAGGTCCCGGAACAGGGACTCGAACACGGCGCCGCAATAGGCGCAGGCCGGCTCGCGGCTGGTGACGGACCGGCTCACCGGGCCGCCGGCGATGACCAGGGTGGGGAGGGGAGCCCAGGCGACCTCGAAGCGGCCCGCGCCCACGAACGTCCAGGCATGCCGGCCGATGGCCGCCAGGAGAACGCGCAGGGCGAGCCGGCGGGGCAGGAGCGCGAGCAGCACCCGCAGCGGGCGCGGGATGCGGTGCGCCAGGAGGTAGCGCCCCGTCAGCTCCCCGGCCTCGCGCCCGACCGCCCCCGCGAGGGTGGGGCCCAGCACCGCGTGCAGAGCGGCGTGGAGGCGCGCCACGTCCCCGTCCGGCACCATGGCCCGGGGCGGGTCCGCGAGGTGGTGGCGCAGGCCGGCGCGGGCGAAGACCGCGTCGCGCACGATCGGGCCGTGCCGCGTCGCGAGGGCCTCGGCGACGCGGGTGACGGCGTTCGGCCCGATGCGGGCGGCCGCCCCGGCCTCGGCCCTCACGGGGTCAGGCCTCGGCCCGCGGGCCGCCGCGCGTGAAGGCGACGCGGGGCGGCGGGGTCCCGTCCTGGTCCTCGGCCATCTGCTGCCGGCCGCCGCCGCAGGCCATCAGCTCGGCCGGGATCACCGCCTTCGAGCGGCGGTTCTGGGTGGTCTGCCACTCGATCGCGGTGTCGGCGGCGCGCCGGCGCGTCGCGTCGAAGCCGAAATCCACCGTCTTGCGGGATTGCGGGCCCCAGTACTCGACCTTGCCGAGGTCGTAGAACTTGCGCTCGAATCCCGCCTTCAGGAACGCCTTGAGGCAGCCCAGCAGGTAGCGGCGGCGCGCGCCGGATCCCGACCAGGGATAGGAGAACAGCGCCTTCCTGAAGTAGAACCGGCGGTAGTTGTTCATCACGCGGTCGAGCAGCTCGCCGCGGTCCATGGCCTGCGGCTTGATGATCGGCGTGACGAAATTGTACTTCTCGTAGTCGAAGATCTCGACTCTGTCGCCGAGGTCGCGGAACAGGTCCGAGAACGGCCAGGGCGTGTACATCGACCAGTTCGCGAGGTCGGGCGCCCAGTCGCGGGCCATCCGGTAGGTCTCCTCCAGCGTCTCCGCCGTCTCGTTCTCGAGCCCGACGATGAACTGGGCCTCCACGACGATGCCGGCCTCGCGAAGCAGCTGGATGGCCTTCTTGTTCTGGGCGACGGTGGTCTCCTTGTTGAAGAGGTCGAGCTTCAGCTGCGCCGCCGCCTCGGTGCCGAGCGAGACGTGGATCAGCCCCGCCCGCCGGTAGAGCGGCAGCACGTCCTCGTCGCGCAGGATGTCCGTCACCCGCGTGTTGATGCCCCACAGGATGTCGACCTCGCGCTCGATCAGCTCCTTGCAGAAGGCGATGAACTTCTTGCGGTTGATGGTCGGCTCCTCGTCGGCGAGGATGAAGAAGCCGACGCCGTATTTCTCCTTGAGCTCAACGATCTCGTCGACGACCTTCTTGGGGTCGCGGATGCGGTAGTCGCGCCAGAATTTCCACTGCGAGCAGAAGGAGCAGGTGAACGGGCAGCCGCGGGCCATGTTGGGGATGGCGACGCGAACGCCGAGGGGGATGTAGGTGTACTTTTCCCATTCGAGCACGCTCCAATCCGGGGACAGCGCGTCGATGGCCTTGACGGTGGGGGCGGCGGGGGTCGCGACGACGCGGCCCTCCTCCAGGTAGGCGAGGCCCCTGATCGCGGCGCGCGCGGCCGGCCAGCGTCCCTCGGCCACGGCGCGGGCGACCTCGACCATGATCTCCTCGCCCTCGCCCCGCACCACCGCGTCGATCCAGGGCGCCTCCGGCAGGACTTGGCCGTACATGAAGGTGGCGTGCACGCCGCCCAGCAGCGTCACGGCGCCGGGGCGGACCTCGCGGGCGATCTGGAGCACCCGCTCGGCCTTGTAGATCGAGGGCGTGATGGCGGTCGCCCCGACGATGTCGGGCGCGAGCGCGGCGATCCGGGCCCGCAGGACCTCGTCGTCGAGGTCGTTCGTCATGGCGTCGATGAAGTGGAGGTCGTCGAAGCCCGCCGCGCGCAGCGCCCCCGTGAGGTAGGCCACCCAGGCCGGAGGCCAGTTCCCCGCGATCTCGGCGCCGCCCGAATGGTAGTTGGGGTGAACGAAGAGGATGCGCATGGGTCGACACTCCCGAGTGTCAAGTTAGATTGACACATGCGCGCCGCCGCGATTTGCGCTGGATCAAGGCGGCCGGGATCCCGGCCCCGGCGCGGCCGGGCCGGACGCGGAATCGGGCGAACTCGCCGGCGCCCGCGGGAGCGCCGGACCCGCCCCGGGGCGCCCCCGCTCAGGCGCCCGGCGGCACCGCGTTCACCCACAGCACCACGGCCTCGTCGGTCTCCGAGGGATTGCCGTAGCGGTGGGGCCGCCGGCTGGCGAAGCGGAAGCTGTCGCCCGCGGCCAGGGACAGGGCCGCGTCCTCCACCCACAGCGCGAGCCGTCCCTCCAGGACCAGCCCCGCCTCCTCGCCGCCATGGGTCAGGGCCTCGTCGCCCGTGCTCGCGCCCGGCGCCAGCCGCATCAGGAACAGGCTGAGATGCCCGTCCGCCCCCGGCCGGGTGAGCAGCTGCTTGGCGATGCCGGAGCGCCACAGCGTCAGCTCCGCGCGCTCGTGCGGCCGGGTGACGATCGGCTCGGCGGGCCCGGGCGCCGCGCCGAACAGGCTCGCCAGCCCGACCTCCAGCAGGTCGGCGAGCTGCGTCAGCACCCGCAGGGACGGGGAGGACAGGCCGCGCTCGACCTGGCTCAGGAAGCCGATCGACAGGCCGGTGCGCGCCGCGATCGCCTTCAGCGACAGGCCGCGGGCCTGGCGCAGGGCGCGCAGGCGCCGGCCCATCGCGAGGTCGGCCGCCCGCTCGCCGGCCCGCGGCGCGGCCTGCCCGTTCCCTCGACCCGTCCCGGCCTGTTTCATGTGCGTGAAATCTGGTTGCGCTGCGCGGCGCATTATGCCCAGATGTTCACGTTCATGAAATCCGCCGCGGAAGCCCGCGCGACGGCGCGTCCGCCCCTCAGAGGAGCACCGAGATGAAGCGTCTCGTCCAGGCGGCCTGCGCGGCCCTCGCGCTCGCCCTCGCGGGGCCGGCCGGGGCCCAGACCGCCCTGAAGGTCGGCTCGACGCCGACCGGCATCCCCTTCACCTTCCTGGACACCAAGACCAACTCCATCCAGGGCGTCATGGTCGACGTCATCACGGCCGTCGGGCGCGAGGCCGGCTTCACGGTCCAGGTCGAGCCCCTGCAATTCTCCACCCTCATCGCCGCACTCAACGCCAAGAAGATCGACATCATCTCGGCCGCGATGTTCATCACGCCGCCCCGCAAGGAGGTGATCGACTTCTCCGCCCCGGTCTACACCTACGGCGAGGGGATGATCGTGGCGAAGGGCGACACCAAGGACTATACCGGCTTCGCCGACCTGAAGGGCGAGACGGTGGGGGCGCAGGTCGGCACCGCCTTCGTGGAGCCCCTCAAGAAATCCGGCCTGTTTTCCGAGGTGAAGATCTACGACACGATCCCCGACATCCTGCGCGACGTGAATTCCGGCCGGCTCAAGGCCGGCTTCGCGGACGGGCCGATCCTGGCCTACAACCTCAAGCTCGGCCTGTTCCCGAACGTGCGCCTGGTCGACAGCTACAAGCCGACCGTCGTCGGCTCGGTCGGGATCGGCCTGCGCAAGGAGGATAGGGACCTGCGGGAGAAGATCGACGCGGCCCTCGCCAGGATCAAGGAGAGCGGCGAACTCGCCCGGATCCTGGACAAGTGGGGTCTGAAGCCGTCCGCGAACCCGTCCTGAGCGGCCGGGCGCCATGGACAGCTTCCTGGCGGATGCCCGCGAGTTCGTTCCGATCCTGCTGCAGGGCGTGCAGCTGACGATCCTGATCACGCTCGGCTCCCTCGTGGTCTCGACCGTGCTCGGGCTCGTCTGGGCGATGATGCGGGTCTCGGGCGTGCGCTCCCTGGCCTTCGCGAGCGCGCTGTTCATCAACGTGATCCGGGGCATCCCGATCATCGTCCAGCTGTTCTACATCTACTTCGTGCTGCCGGATTTCGGCATCGCGCTCACGGCCGTGCAGGCGGGCGTGCTCGGGCTCGGGCTCGCCTACTCGGCCTACCACGCCGAGAATTTCCGGGCCGCCATCGAGGCGATCGACGGGGGCCAGATCGAGGCGGCCCAGACCATCGGCATGGGCTGGGGCCTCACCATGCGGCGCGTGGTGCTGCCGCAGGCCCTGCGCATCGCGCTGCCGCCCTACGGCAACGTCATGATCATGATGCTGAAGGATTCCTCGCAGGCCTCGACCATCACGGTCGCGGAACTCGCGCTTCAGGGCAAGCTGATCGCCTCGGCGACCTTCAAGAACACCAGCGTGTTCACCCTGGTGGCGCTGATGTACCTGGCGCTCAGCCTGCCCCTGATCCTGATCGTGCGGCACACCGAGAAGCGGGCGGGGCGGCGGTGATCGAGCTCGACGGCGTGCGCAAGGCCTACGGCGCGGTGCCGGTGCTCAAGGGCATCACGGCGCGGGTGGCGCGCGGCGAGGTGGTCTGCATCATCGGCCCCTCCGGCTCGGGCAAGTCGACGCTCCTGCGCTGCATCAACGGGCTCGAATCCTACGACGGCGGCGAGATCCGGGTGAACGGGCGCCGGGTCGACCGGGCGAGCCCCACGATCCGCGCCGTGCGCATCCAGGTCTCGATGGTGTTCCAGCGCTTCAACCTGTTCCCGCACCGCACCGCCCTGGAGAACGTGATCGAGGGGCCGGTCTACGTGAAGGGCGAGGACCGGGCCGAGGCGACGGAGCGCGGCCGCGCCCTGCTCGCCCGCGTCGGCCTGTCCGGCAAGGAGGAGGCCCGCCCGCCGCAGCTCTCGGGCGGGCAGCAGCAGCGGGTCGCCATCGCCCGCGCCCTCGCCATGCGGCCGGACGCGATCCTGTTCGACGAGCCGACCTCGGCGCTCGATCCGGAACTCGTCGGCGACGTGCTCGGGGTGATGCGCGGCCTCGCCGAGGACGGCATGACCATGCTGGTCGTCACCCACGAGATCGGCTTCGCCCGCGAGGTGGCCGACCGCGTCCTGTTCCTCGACCACGGACTCGTCGTGGAGGAGGGGGCGGCCCGCGCGGTGCTCACCGCGCCCGAGCATCCCCGCACCCGCGACTTCCTCCGCCGCGTCCTGCATCCCCTGTAGGCTTCGATGACCGAACCTTTCCCGCTCGCCCCCTCGCTCTGGGCCGCCACCGCCGCGCCCGCCCCCGCGACGGCGCCCCTCGCCGCCTCGGGGCGGGCCGACGTGGCGGTGATCGGGGCGGGCTATGCCGGCCTCTCGACCGCCCTGCACCTCGCCGAGGCCGGGCTTCGCCCGGTCGTGCTGGAGGCGCGCGAGATCGGCTTCGGGGGATCGGGCCGGAACGGCGGCCAGGTGATCCCGGGCCTCAAGTACGATCCGGACGAGCTGGTGGCGAAGTTCGGCCCCGAGCGGGGCGAGCGGCTCGCCGCCTTCGCGGGCGCCACCGCCGACGCGGTGTTCGACCTGATCGCCCGCCACCGCATGGAGGTGCCGCATGTCCGCGCGGGCTGGATCCAGGGTGCCCACACGGCGGCGGGGCTGGCCCAGGCGGAGCGGCGGGCCGCCCAATGGGCGCGCCGGGGGGCGCCCGCGCGGCTGCTCGACCGGAACGAGGCGGAGCGGCTCCTCGGCAGCCCGCGCTACCTCGGCGGCTGGCTCGACGGCCGGGGCGGCGCGGTCCAGCCGCTCTCCTACGCCCGCGGCCTCGCCCGCGCGGCGCTCGGGGCCGGCGCGACGATCCACACGGACACGGCGGTCACCGGCATCGCGCGGCGGGACGGGGCCTTCGTCCTGCGCACCGCGCGCGGCCCGGAATTGCGGGCCGAGAAGGTCGTGATCTGCACCAACGGCTACACGGGCGGGCTGTGGCCGGGCCTCGCGCGCACGATCATCGCGGCGAACTCGTTCCAGGTCGCCACGGTGCCGCTCTCCGACAACCTGCGCCGCACGATCCTGCCGGAGGGGCAGGTCTCCTCGGACACCCGCAAGCTCCTGCTCTACTTCCGGCTCGACCATACGGGCCGGCTGCTGATGGGCGGGCGCGGCCCCTTCCGCGAGCCGCGCGGCCCGGCCGACTGGGCGCATCTCGAGCGCATCGTCGCCAAAGTCTTCCCGCAGGCGGCGGATGTCGGCTTCGACCATCGCTGGTGCGGGCGGGTGGCGATCACCCGGGACTTCCTGCCCCACCTGCACGAGCCGGTGCCGGGCCTCGTGATCGACATCGGCTGCCAGGGGCGGGGCGTCGGCCTGCAGACGAGCATGGGGCGGGCCATCGCCGCCTACCTGGCCACGGGCGACGCCGCGGCGCTGCCGCTGCCCTTCGGCCCGGTGCAGCCGCTGCCGCTCCACGGCCTGCACCGCCTCTACGCCTCGGCGGTGATCGCGTGGTACCGCATCAGCGACGGGGGTCTGTGAGGGCGCCCGGGGGCGCCGCTCAGGGGCCGAGCATCGCCGGGTCGAGCCCGTTCGCGCGGGCGAGCCGCAGGAGGTCGGCGCGGGTGTCCTCGGGCAGCAGCACGCCCTCGCGCAGGTTCTCGGCCTCGGCCCGCGCCTCGATCTCGCCCGGGTAGAACACCGCCTCGGCGCCCTCGGCGAGGGGCACGGCCCTCATCTCGGCGATGAAGCGCTCCATGCGGGCCTCGAACTCCGCCAAGGGCTGGATCCGGGCGATGTCGATCGCGAGCGCGAGGTGGCCGGCGCCGCTGCGCCGCTCGGCCTGGTAGGGGCCCGCGACGCCCGCCCCGAAGGCGCTGCCGGTGAGCACGCCGGAGAGCACGTCCATCACGGCCGAGATCGCGGAGCCCTTGTGCCCGGCCATGGGCAGGATCAGGCCGTCGATGGCGGCCTGCGGGTCGGCGGTCGGCCGGCCGGAGGCGTCCATGGCCCAGCCGAGGGGGATCGCCTCGCCGCGCTGGCGGGCGAGGTAGATCTTGCCGCGGGCGACCGCCGTGTTGGCGATGTCGAGGACCAGGGGCGCGTGCCGGCCGGCGGGCGCGGCCCAGGACCAGGGATTGTTGCCGAGCGCCTTGCGGCGCCCGCCCCAGGGCGCCATGGCGGGGCTCGCATTGGTCGACAGGAAGCCGATGCAGCCCGCCCGCGCCGCCATCAGGGTGAAGTACATGGCGGTGCCGAAATGGTTGGAGTTGCGCACCGCCACCGCGCCGATCCCGTGCGCCGCCGCCCGGGCCATTGCCTCCGCCATCGCCTGCGCGGCCACGACCTGGCCCATCGCCTCGCGCCCGTCGATCACCGCGAGGCCGCCGGCATCGACCACGCTCTCCGGCACGGCGCGGGGATCGCAGACTCCCGCGGCGAGGCGGGCGGCGTACCAGGACAGGCGCATCATCCCGTGCGACTGATGGCCCCACAGATCAGCCTGGACGAGGCTGTCGGCGCAGAGAGCGGCATCCTGCGCGCCCATCCCGGCGGCGCCGTAGACCGCCGCCGCGAAGGCCCGCAGGGCCTCGGCGGGGATGCGCGGACCGGTCACGCCGGATTCCCCGGCGGGCGCGTGCGGAAGGCGAGGTGGCGCCCGAGGAAGTCGGCGCGGATCTCGGCCGGCCCCTCGACCGTGAAGGGCCGCGACACGGTGCCGGTCGAGACGATCTCGCCCGCCCGCAGCGCCAGGCCGCGCTCGCCCGCCACCGCGATCAGGTCCGCGAGGGCGGCCGCCGGGTCGGTGGCGTCGTCGCCCGCGAGCGCCCGGGCGCGCAGCTCGCCGTCGACGGCGACGCGGAGGTCGGCGGCGAGCGCGGCGAGCGCCTCCGGGTCGACCGCCTCGCCGACCACCAGCGCCTCGAAGCCGGCATCGTCGGCCGCGAAGCTCGGCCAGCCGGCGGCGCGGCAGTCCACGAAGCGCGACAGCACCACCTCGAAGGTCACGCAGGTCTCCGCGACGAGGTCCCGCAGGGGCGGGGGCGGCGCGCCCGGAGCGACGTCGCGGGCGAGCCGGAAGGCGATCTCGCACTCGATCGTCGCGGGCGCCGCGTGCGACAGGGGCACGACGGCGTCGGGGCCGTGGCAGCGGGCGGCCAGGACGCGTCCGGCGACGGAGCGCCCGATGCCGAGGTCGCGCTTCTGCGCCCGGCTGCCGAGGCCGAGCTTCCAGCCGCTGCAGGGCTCGCCGAGCACGGCGATCAGCCGGTCCTGCACCGCGTAGCCCTCGGCCAGGGTGGCGGGCCGGATCTCCGGCGGCAGGGCGGTGATCTGGCGCCCGCCGCGCCACGCCTCGGCGAGGAGCGCGGCGGCGGGTTCGGGATCGAAACTCATCGGTGCTCGCTCCTGCCGGCTCCGGACCCGTCCCCCTCGCGCGGAATCGCCGCGGCCGCAAGGGCGCGGAGCCGGCCGGTGCGGCGACCGCCCTATTTCTGCCCGGCCGGCGCGGGGTCGCCGCCCCTGAGGACCCGCATGGCGTTCAGGATCACGGAGGCGTCGATCGCCTCCTGCAGCAGGGCGCCCTGGATGGGCGAGAGGTAGCCCAGGGCGGCCGCGACCATGCCGGCGAGGGAGAGGCCGAGCCCGACCCAGACGCTCTGAAGGGCGATGGCGCGGGCGCGGCGCGCGATGGCGATCGCCCGCGGCAGGGGCGCGAGGCTGTCCACGAGCAGCACCACATCGGCCGCCTCCGCCGCCGCGGCCGCGCCGCGGGCGCCGAGCGCCACCCCGAGATCGGCCGCCGCGAGGGCGGGCGCGTCGTTGACGCCGTCGCCCACCATCGCCACCGGGCCGTGGCGGCGCTCGGCGGCGATGATGCGGGCCTTGCCCGCCGGGTCGAGATCCGCCGCCACGGCGTCGATCGGCAGCCCGGCCGCGAGGTGCTCGGCGATCGCCCGCCGGTCGCCGGTGGCGAGCACGATCCGGTCGATCCCGCCGGCGCGCAGGGCCGCGAGCGTGCCGGCGCCGTCGCCGCGCAGCGGGTCCTCGACGTGCAGCGTCGCGGCGGGCGCCCCGTCGATCGCCACCAGGACGCGCGCCCCGCCGGGCGCGCCGCCGCGATCCGGGGGGAAGGCGATGCCGAGGCCGCGCATCAGCCGCGGACCGCCCACCGCCACGGCGCGGCCCTCGACCGTGCCGGCGATGCCCTCGCCCGGATACTCGGTGACGGCGGCGGGGGGCGCGAGGGAGAGCCCGCGCGCGCGGGCCGCCTCGCCGAGCGCCCGCGCGGTCGGGTGGGCGGAGGCTTGGTCGAGGGAGGCGGCGAGCCGGAGCGCCTCGGCGGCCTCGGCGGGGGGGACCGCCTCGATCCCGGCGAGGCGGGCGCTGCCATGGGTGAGCGTGCCGGTCTTGTCGATGACGAGGACGCGCAGCGACGCGAGGCATTCGAGGGCGCCGCCGCCCTTGATCAGGACGCCGATCCCGGCCGCGCGCGACAGGCCGGAGACGAGGGCGACCGGCACCGCCAGGATCAGCGGGCAGGGGGTCGCGACCACCAGGACCGCGAGGGCGCGCAGCGCATCCCCGCTGGCGAGCCAGGCGGAGCCGGCGAGCAGGATCGTGCCGGCCAGGAAGGCCACGGCGTAGCGGTCGGCGAGGCGGCTCATCGGCGCCTTCCGGGCGCGGGCCTCCGCGACGAGCCGCAGGATGCCCGCGTAGGTGCTCTCGGCGGCGCGGCGCTCGGCCGTGAGCGTGAAGGGCGTGCCGACATTCACGGCGCCGCTGAGCACGCGCGCCCCCGGATCGTGCGCCACCGGGAGGGCCTCGCCGGTCAGCGTCGCCTGGTCGAGGACGGCCCGGCCCTCGGCGACGCGGCCGTCGACCGGCAGGACGTCGCCCACCCGCACCAGGATCGCGTCGCCCGGCTCCAGGGCGGCGAGCGGGACCTCGCGCACCACGCCCCCCGCCTCCCGGCGCAGCGCGCTGCGCGGCTGGCGGGCGAGGAGCGCCGTCATCTCCCGCGAGGCCCGCGCCGAGGCGAAGCTCTCCAGCCCCTGGCCGCCCGCGTACATCAGCGCGATGATCACGCCGGCCAGGGGCTGCTGCAGGGCGAGGGCGCCGCCCATCGAGAGCAGGGCGACGAGGTCGAGCCCGACATCACCCCGGGCGAGGCTGGTCACCACCTCCGCCACCAGGACCGCCAGCACGATCAGGGTCGGGACGGCCCAGGCCCAGGCGGCCATCTGGGGCGCGCCGAGGGCCTGGGCCGCGAGGCCGAGACCGAGACCGAGGAGCGGCAGCCCGACGAGGCCGCGCCGCAGCACGCCCCGCCACGCCGCCGGCGCTTCGGGGACCGTTTCGGGGGAGGACCGCGCCGCCCCGCTCTCCGACACTGCCTGCATGGCTTGCCCTCGCCCGCGCCCCGCGCGGCCCGCCCCATCAGCCCGGTTCCGGGAGGGCGGGCCATGATCCGTGTCAAGACCGCCCGCGGCCGCTGCCCTCGAGCCCGCCTCGGAGCAATTGATCAGGCACAAAGACCTCCAGGGGCCGGCGCGCCACATTTCCGGGGAGACGCCGAGGCGATCAAGTTTCGGGGAGCGAGGGAGAACGCCGATGACCACGATCTTCGACGAGCGCGAGACGATGTTCGAGCAGGAATTCGCCCATGCCGAGGAGGTGCGGTTCCGGGAGCGCGCGCATCGCAACCGGCTGCTGGCGGGATGGGCCGCCGGGCGGATGCGCCTCGACGGCGCGACGGCCGAGTCCTACGTCGCCGCCTTCGTGGGCGGCAGCGTGCTGGCCACGGACGAGGAGGTGCTCGCGCGCCTGCAGGCCGATCTCGCGGCGGCGGGCGCCGCCGAGGCGCTGCCCGGCCTGCGCGCCCAGCTGGAGCGCTGCGCCGCGACCGCCCGGGCGGAGCTGATCGTCGGCGAGGCGGTCGACGGGGGCCAGTAGGGTTCCGCGCGAGGCCGCGGCCTCCGCACGGAGGCGGACGCGGATCGACTCCGAGGGGCGGGTGCGGCCGGACCCGCCCCTCGCGCGCCGGGAATTCATGCGACATCCGATCGATGGCTTCGCCATCTCCGATTTCGGCGATGCGGAAGTCGGCTTCGCTCAGGCGCCGCTCAGGCGCCGCGCGGGCTGGTGATCCGGGATCCGCTTCGATCAAGCGGGTCCCGGATCAGGCGGCGCGGGCGTGGGCGGCCACGCGCGCGACCCGGAAGGTGTGGAGCTCCTCCGTCTCGGCATCCCGCAGCGAGACGTACTCGCCCTCCACGAAGCGGTGGGACCCGAGCCGGTAGCCGGGCTCGTCGTCCTGCGTGCTGCGGTCGTCGTAGTCGATCAGCCAGGTGGCGCCCCCGCTCCCGCCCGCCCGGTGGATCAGGCGGCCGTGCCGGTCGGGCTCTCCCGTCCAGAAGCGGCGCACCCGGCAATGGTCGCGCCGCGCCTGCCACTGCGCCGCGTCGAGGTGCCCGTCGGCGTCGAGGGGCGCGACGATCTCGTAGCCGCGCCCCGCGCTGCCTTCCGGGAAGTCCGGGCAGCGGGCGAGCGTCAGGGTGATGGTCGAGAGCATGGCATCCTCCTTCGGGGGCCGGGCCGTTCCGGCGGCCGCTCGGGGCCCTCCTCGCCCCAGCACAGGCCGGCGCGCCGCCCGGGGCCTTGAGCGAGATCAATCCGGTCGCCTCGATCGGGGCGCAGGATGGTCGGAATTCAGCGGAATTGCATCGGGCAATTCGGCCGATGTCTTGTTACCGCATCATGTTTGCCGCCGAACCGGTGACCGTCTCGGCGAATGATGCGTCGTTCAACCTTGGCTCAAGCCGGAGGTATGCCATGCGCGCGCGCGACATCATGCACCGCGACGTCTTCACCGTGCGGCCCGAGACGCCGCTGGGAGCGCTCGCCCGGATCTTCGTGGAGAAGCGGATCAGCGCGGCCCCCGTGGTCGACGAGTCGGGCGCCCTCGTGGGAATCGTGAGCGAGGGCGACCTGCTGCACCGGGCGGAACTGGCGACCGATCGCCGCCGCTCGTCGTGGCTGAGGTTCTTCGCCTCGATCGAGACCCTCGCCCATGAGTACCGGGAGGCCCATGGCCGCACGGTCCGGGACGTGATGGCGAGCCCGGTCGTCACCGCGACGCCGGACACGCCCCTGCCGGAGATCGTGGAGATCCTGGAGCGCCGCCACATCCGCCGCGTGCCGATCGTCGAGGCGCGGCCCGGCCTGCCCGAGCGGCTCGTCGGGATCGTGACCCGCAGCGACCTCGTGCGGGCGCTGGCGACCCTGCTCCCGGCGGCGCCCGAGCCGAGCAGCCCGCGCGATCTCACCGATCAGCGCATCCGCGACATGCTGCTCGCCGAACTCGGCCGGCAGCCCTGGACGGAGAAGGGCGAGAGCAACGTCACGGTGCTCGACGGGGTGGTGCATCTCTGGGGCATGGTGAGCCACGAGGCCGAGGCGAAGGCCCTCGTCACAGCGGCCGAGACCATCCCGGGCGTCGTGGCCGTGCGCGACCACACCTTCGTTGGCACGGTGGGCGCGGAGCCGGTGATGCTGTGAGGCTGGCCCGGGCGGCCCGGGCGGCTCCCTCGGGGGCCGCGCGGGGGCGCGGCCCCGATGCCGCCGCGGCCGGGCCCCGGCCGGGGCCTCACCCGACCAGCCGCTCCAGCGCCGGGGCGAGCGGCAGGTCGAGCAGCGTGATCCCGGCATCGTCCAGGAAGCGCCGCTCGTTGCGGGTGAGGTCCGCCCCGGTCATCACCGCGAAATGCGGCCCGGCCGAGCGCTTCATGATCTGGCGGGCATAGGTCCGCAGCATCTGGTCGTGGAAGCGGCAGCCGAGGAACAGGAAGCCCCGGCTCACGCGCCGCGCGCGCACCTCGACCGGGATCGGCGTCTGGATGTCGATCTCGGTCATCACCTCGACGTAGTCGCTGTCGGCGACCAGGGCCTGGCCCGGCGGGCGGGCGGCGCCGTGGGGCTTGTAGAGCAGAGTGACCCAGCCGCGCGAGGCCGCCTCGTCGACCGGCGTCCCGGCCGCGTCGAAGCCCCGCGTCCAGACGTCCCGATGCGCCCCGGCCCGGGTGATGCCCTGGATCTCGCCCCAATCCGTCCGGCCGCTCGCCGCGAAGGCCGCCCGCAGCGCGCCGTCGTACCAGGTGTCGACGATCAGCCCGAGGCCGCGCCCCGCCAGCGCGGTCTGGAACGGGGTCGGGGCGAGCGGGGGCGCGAAGATCTCGGCCATCCAGGCGGCGAGGGTGCGGCGGTGGCGGCGCTGCTCGATGAACTGCGCCACGGCCCAGAGGTTGGTGCGGATCCGGCCCGGCGCCGCCTGCCGCTGGCCGAGCGCCGCCGCGAGCGCCTCCGGGCTCAGCGGCACCGTGCCGCCCGCGCCCGCGGCGGCCTGGAGGCCGGGCCCGAGATAGGGCACGAGCCGGTCGTCCGCGAGCAGCGCCGCGGCCTCCCGCAGCGGCGCGAGGCCGTCCGGCGCGGCGAGGGAGCGGGGCGCGGCGAGCGGGGGCGGCGCCTGGATCGACGGGTCCATCGGGTCACTCCTCCTCGTCGCCGAGCTTGCGGGCGTTGACGGTGATCGGAAGGCGGGTCTCGGCCGGCAGCGCCGGCAGCACGAAGGTCCAGCCGTTCTTCAGCCGCACCCAGCCGCCCCAGAGGGCGTCGTGCTCCATGGCGACGATCGGCTCCTCCAGGTCCTTCTTGGGCGCGTAGGCCGAGAGGCCGCCGCGGGGCGATCTGCGGATCATCAGCTTCACGGGCGGGCCTCCTCGCTGGCGGCGCGCGCCGGCGCGGCGCCGGACGCCGTCGGCCGGTCGAGGCTGACCAGCTCCTTGCCGCGCATGCCCACGATGGTGCCGCGGTCGACCCACTCGACCGCGTAGATGTAGAATTGCTGCAGGAAGACCCCGATGTCGCGCACGTAGCCGGTGTCGCCCTTGCGCACCAGGGTCTCGCCGATCTCCCTGTGCGGATAGGTGCCGTCGTTCTTGACGTGCTTGGTCGCGCGGACCTTCTCGCCGGGCCGGAAGGCGGGCTCCCGCCGGATCTCGATCTCCTGCTCGCGTCCCAGTCCCATGCTCTCCTCCTCATCCCCCATCCGCTCGATCCCGTCGGGATGGCGGAATGGGGCTTCGCTCAGGCGCCGCGCGGGCGCGCGATCCGGGATCCGCTTGGATCAACCGGGTCCCGGATCACTCGGCGAGGCGGCGGGACGCCGTCTCGCGGATGGCCGGCACCTCGTCCGCGAGGAGCGGCGCGAGGTGCCGAGGATCGATGCGCTCGGCCACCGCGTGGCGCACGCGCATGTCGGGGTCGCGGATCAGCGCGACGAGGCGGGGCGCAGGCAGCCGCCCGGCCGCCGCGCGCCGCACCAGCGGGTCGGGATCGGCCGCGAAGGCCATCAGCGCCTCGGGCACGACCCGCGCGGCTGCCGCGCGCCGCACCTCGGCCTCGGGGTCGCGGGCGAGCAGCAGGAGCGCGGCCGGCGGCGCCCGGCGGGCCGCCGCGAGCCGCACCGCGTAGTCCGCGTCGCCGAGCAGGGGCACGAGGTCCCGGCCCGAGAGCCGCTGCGCCACCGCCATCCGCACCCGCCGGTCGGGATCCTCCCGCATGGAACCGGCCCGGGCGAGCGGCAGCTGGAAGGCCACCATCGCGCGCACCTCCGGCTCCGGGTCGTCCCGCAGCCGCCCGATCAGGAACACGCTCGCGTGCTTGGCCGCCAGCGCGCGCACCTCGAAATACGGGTGGTCGAGATAGGCCGCCGCGAGGTCCGGGTTGCGGGAGAAGAAGCGGTCGATGCGCTTCCCCCGCCGGTCGAGCACGCAGGCCCGGCCGAGGTCGCAGCGCCCCTCGGCCTGGAGATCCTCGTGGGGGCAATCCTGGCAGCGCAGCGGCCGGCCCTGCCAGTCGAGCGCCTCGGGACCCGGCTCGGCTCCGCCCGCCATCGCCGCCTCCTTGGCATGAAGAGACCAAGCAGAATTGCCCCATGCCGTTCTGCTTTGGCGCATCCCGCGCCGGAGCGTCCGCCGCGCCCGCGTCGCCGAGGGTGAGGGCGAGGGTGAGGGCGAGGGTGACGGACCCGCGACGCCCGGCAGACCCGCCCGGCGGCCCGCTCAGGCCGCCGGGGCGGCCTTGACGCAGGTGTTCGGCACCGGGCAGACCGCCGCGCATTGCGGCTCGTCGAACTGGCCGTCGCATTCCGTGCACTTCTTGGGATCGACGATGTAGATGTCGCCCTTCATGCGGATGGCGCCGTTGGGGCATTCGAATTCGCAGGCGCCGCAGACGGTGCATTGCGAGGCGATGATCTTGAGGGCCATGGCGGTCTCCTGGTGGAAGGGCCGGGCGCGCCCGGCGGGGAAGAGGGGAGGGCGAGGGGAGACGGGGACGGCGCGGGCGGCCCCGCGCCGGGCGCCGCGTCAGGCCGAGAGCATCAGCGGCGCGTCGGTGACGCGGCGGCCGAACTGCTCCGCGTAGACCGCGCCGATCGCCGCCTCGATGTAGTCGAGGGCGTAGCGGTCGGTGGCGCGGATGCCGGCGGCCTCCAGGCTCTCCTTCGGGCAATCGCCGATCTTGGCGCAGAGGACGACCTCGACCCCCTCCAGCGCGGCGATTACGCCGTCGAGCGTCGCGTCCTCGCCGAATCCGCCCAGGCAGTAGGAGTCGACCTTGCGGTGGCCGACGAAGGTCACGCCGCCCGGGCCCGCCTCGTAGACCTGGAACTCCTTGGCGTGGCCGAAATGCTCGTTGATCCGGCCGCCGCCCTTGGTGGCGACCGCGACGAGGAGCGTCTGCTCCGCCCCGAGCGCCCTGAGCTGCGCCACCACGGCCTGCTTGTTGACCTGGTGGTCGCCGCGCTCGTGCGCCACGACCTCCCGGTAGGCGGCGCGCTTGCTCGGATCGTAGCGGATCTGCGCGGGCAGCTGGTCGAGGGTGAATTCCTGGCCGCGATCCTCGCCGAGGAGCCCGACCGCGTCGGCCCGGCACTGGCGGCAGTGGCGCATCAGCTTGGCGCCGCCCTCCAGCTTGTCCTGCAGGGCCTTCAGCTCCATGGCGGTCGGGCCGCGCTGGCCGGTCAGGCCGAAATGCGTGCCGTGCTCGGGCGCCGAGATCAGCGGCATCACGTTGTGCAGGAAGGCGCCCCGCTCCTTCACCCACGCGTTCACGTCGAGCAGGTGCTCGTCGTTGATCCCGGGGATCATGACCGAGTTCACCTTCACCAGGATGCCGCGGTCGCGCAGCATCTCCAGGCTCAGCATCTGCCGCTCGTGCAGGATGCGGGCGGCCTCGACGCCCGTGTAGCGCTTGTGCTGGTGGAAGATCCAGGGATAGATCTTCGCCCCGATCTCCGGATCGACCATGTTGATGGTCACCGTGACGTGATCGACGTTCATCTCGGCGATCTCGTCGACGTGGTCGGGCAGGGCGAGCCCGTTGGTGGAGAGGCAGAGCTTGATGTCGGGGATCTCCCGGGACACCGCGTCGAAGGTGGCCTTGGTCTTCTTCCAATCGTAGCAGCTGTCGCCGGGGCCGGCGATGCCGAGCACCGACAGCTGCGGCACCTCGTTGGCCACCGTCACCACCTTGCGCAGGGCCTGGTCCGGCGTGAGCTTCTCCGACACCACGCCGGGCCGGCTCTCGTTGGCGCAATCGTACTTGCGATTGCAGTAATTGCACTGGATGTTGCAGGCCGGCGCCACCGCGACGTGCATGCGGGCGAAGTAGTGATGCGCCTCTTCCGAGTAGCAGGGATGATCCTTGATCTTGTCCCAGACGTCCTCGGGCATCTCGTCCGGCTTGGCCGAGGAGCCGCAGGACGTGGACGAGCAGCCGCCCTCCTGCAGTTTCGCCCGCATCGCGTCGACCGAGATCGGTGCCGAGACGAGGGCCTCGAGGGAGAACACCGGGGAGGACATGTCTTCACCTCTGCGTCAGTCCGGTGAAGGTTCCGCAAGCGCCGTGCCATCCATCAAGTCATTGTAGTAGTTGGAAAATCGACGATCCGCGGCGGGTACACGGATGTCTCGTCCTGTCGGATTCGCGACATCGCGCGTCGGGCCCCGACGCGCCCGCGCGGCGGGCCGGGGCGGCGTGCGCCGGGCGCGGCTCAGCCCAGGGCAGGACCCAGGGCAGGACCCAGGGGCGGACCCAGGAGCGGGCCCGGGGCGCGGGCGGCCTCGCCGGGCGGCGACAGGAGCGGCATCGGCCGCGCGAAGCTCCGGCGCCCGTTCTTCATGCCCTGGAGCGGCCAGGCCAGGGTGCAGACCGCCTCGGCGGGGCTGCGCGCGTCGAGCACGACGAGGTCGGCCCGGCGGCCCGGGGCGAGGCCGTAATCGGCACACCGCATCAGCCGCGCCGCCTGGTCGGTGACGAGGTCGAGGCAGAGGGCGAGGTCCGGCTCGGACGAGACCTGGGCGACGTTGGCGTAGAGGTTCGCCATCCGCAGCAGCGAGGCGTCGCCGTAGGGCGTGAACGGGTTGAGGACGTTGTTGGTGGCGATCGAGCAGGTGACGCCGGCCCGCGCCAGCCGGTGCGCCGCCGCCACGCCGCGCGGCACGTTGCAGGCGGCCTCGCGCCCCATCAGGAACAGGTCGGTCGCGGGCAGGACCGTGACGGCGACGCCCGCCCCGGCGAGGCGCCGCGCCGCCCGTCCGAAGGCCTCCGGTGGCAGGGCCGAGAGCTTGGTCGCGTGGCCGATGGCGACGCGCCCGCCCCAGCCGGTCCGGTCGGCCCAGCGGCAGACCTCGTCGAGGCGCAGCCAGGTCGGGTCGAGGTCGAAGTCGAGGTGGAAGTCGATGTCGACGTCGAAGCGCCGGGCGAGCGCGAAGATCCGCGCGACGTGGCCGTCCGCGTCCCGGTCGATGTAGGGGACGCCGCCGACGAGGTCCGCCCCCTCCTCAAGGGCCGCGACCAGCACGTCCTCGCAGCCCGGATCGTCGAGCAGTCCCTCCTGCGGGAAGGCGCAGAGTTCGAGATCGACCGCCCAGGCGTAGTCGGCCTTGAGGCGCCTCAGCGCCCGGAAGCTCGTCAGCCCGATGCGGGGATCCACCTCCACGTGGGTGCGGATGCGGGTGGTGCCCTGCGCGACGGCGCGCTCCAGCACCCGGCGCGCCCGCTCGTAGACGTCCGCCTCGGTGAAGCCGCGCTTGGCCGCCGTGACGGCCGCGATCGCCTCCCCGACGCTGCCGGCGCCGCAATCGCAGCGCCCGAGGAGGCAGGCCTTGTCGAGGTGGAGATGCGTCTCGACGAAGCCCGGGATCACCAGCCGCCCGCCGAGATCCTCGCTCGGCCCGTTCGGCGGCAGCCCGGGCTCGACGGCCGCGAAGCGCCCGTCCCGCACCGCGAGGTCCACGAGGCCGTCGCGCCCGGGCAGGCGGGCGTTGGTGAACAGGTGATCGAAGTCCATGGCGGTCAGGCGCCGAGGCTCGGGTCGAGGATGCGCTCGGCGCTGTCGTTCCAGACCTCCTGGCTGACGATGAGCCCGTCGCGCACCACGAAGCGGTCGACGTAGCGGTTGCCCTCGAAGGGGCGCCCGTCCGGCCACGCGCCGTAGAGCGTGCCGAGATTGTACACGACGGTCTCGCCGTCGCCGGGCACCACGTCGTTGCGCAGGATGCGCTTCTTCACCCAGCGATAGCGGCCGGCATTGAAGGCGGTGGCCTCCCCCGGATGGCCCAACACCCGCCCGCCCGTGAAGACGATGCGCACGTCCGGCGCCATGAAGGCGGCGGCGGCGACGGGATCGGGGCGCATCGAGGCCTCCAGGAAAGCGTCGACGATGCGGGCCGCCTCGGCGGGATCGGATGTCGGCATGGCGGGTCTCCTGAGCGGGCGGCGGCGCGCCGCCCCGGCCCGCGGCCGACGCGGCGGCGCCGAGTGTAAGGCCCTGTCCCGGCAAATCGTATACCGTTTGTGCGGCAAATCGTGCTCGAAAATTGACACAAGTGCCGCTTCGGCGAGCGGACCGCCCGCTTTCCAAGCCCAAGCTTGGCCGCGCGCGCGGCGGAAGACCGGCCTGCGCCGCACCTCGATCGTATACGCTGGCACGGAACCTGCCTTGCCGGCGGCATGAACGCGACCGCCTCGCTGCCCCGGCCCCCCGACGAGACGTCCTTCGCGCCCGGCCGCGTCAAGGCGGTCGAGCTGGAGGACGCGTCCGTCACCTTCGGGCAGGGGGCCTCCGCGGTCGCGGCGCTGGCGCCGACCAGCCTCGACATCCGCGAGGGCGAGTTCGTCGCCCTGGTCGGCCCCTCGGGCTGCGGCAAGTCCACGATCCTGCGGCTCGCCGCCGGCCTGATGCGGCCGGGCGCCGGCGCGGTGATCGTCGGCGGCCGGGAGGCGAGCGCCAAGGCGCTGCGCATCGGCATGGCCTTCCAGAACCCGACGATGCTCCCCTGGCTCACGATCGAGCGGAACGTGATGCTGCCCCTGCGCATCGTCGCGCCGTACCGGTCGGAATTCCGCGCCAAGCGCCGCGGCGCCTTCCGGGACCGGGTCCACGCCCTCCTCGACCAGGTCGGGTTGAAGGACTTCGCCGGGAGCTACCCCTGGCAGCTCTCGGGCGGCATGCTCCAGCGCGCCAATCTGTGCCGGGCGCTGGTCCACGAGCCGCGGCTCCTCCTCCTCGACGAGCCCTTCGGGGCGCTCGACCAGTTCACCCGCGAGGAGCTTTGGGGCATCCTCCAGGACCTCTGGATGGCGCGGCGGCCGACGGTGATCCTCGTCACCCACGACCTGCGCGAGGCCGGCTACCTCGCCAGCCGCATCTGCGTGATGAGCGCGCGGCCGGGCCGGATCCTCGACGATTCGCCCGTAGCCTTCCCGCGCCCGCGCAGCGTCGCCATGACCTACGAGCCGGGCTTCGTCACCCTCACCCACCGCCTGCGCGACCTCATCGTGAGCGCCCGGGCGGCCCCGGCCGGGAGCCCCTGACCATGCCGGCCCTCCGCCTGCGGCAGCGCGGTCTCGCGCTCCTGATGATCCTCGGCTTCTTCGCCGCCTGGGAGGTGCTGTGCGTTGCCCTCGGCGTGTCGGACCTCGTCCTGCCGCGCCCGAGCCAGATCCTCGCCACCTTGGTCGCCCGCGCGCCGGTGCTCTGGCCGCACATGCTCCAGACCCTCGGCACGACGATGCTCGGCTTCGTCCTCGGCGTGCTCACCGGCCTCGTCATCGGGGCGGTGATCGGCGTCTCGCGGCTCGCCTACGACACCGCCTACCCGCTGCTGATCGGCTTCTCGTCCATCCCCAAGGTCGCGGTGGTGCCGATCTTCGTGCTGTGGTTCGGCTCCGGCACCGTCCCGGCGGTGCTCACCTCGCTGGTGATCTGCTTCTTCCCGATCGTCGTGAACATCGCCACCGGCCTCGCCACCACGGAGCCGGAACTGGAGGACGTGCTGAAGGCGCTCGGCGCCTCGAAGCTCGACATCCTGTGGAACGTCGGCCTGCCGCGCACGATGCCGTTCTTCTTCGCCTCCCTGAAGGTGGCGGTGACCTACGCCTTCGTGGGCACGGTCCTGTCCGAGACCGTCGCGTCGAACCGCGGCATCGGCAACGTGATGATGGCCGCCTCCTCGAATTTCGACGTGCCGCTCGCCTTCGCGGGCCTGTTCATCCTCGCCGGCCTCGGCATCGCCCTCTACGCCGCCTTCTCGCTGGTGGAGGCGCGGGTAACCGGCTGGGCGACGCGCAAGCGCGAGATCGCGGTCTGAGCGGGGCGGGCCGCCGCGCCGCGGCCGGCCCCGCCACGGCAACACGGCGCCGGGGAGCGCCCAGAGGGGAGAGCCGACGATGATCCGACGTCTTGCCGCAATCCGGTATCTTGCCGCAATCCGATACTTTGCCGCCACGCTGGCCCTGTGCCTCGCCGCCGGGACGGCGCTGGCCGACACCACGATCAAGTTCACCCTCGGCTGGAAGACGCAGGGGAGCGACGCGGCCTTCTTCCTCGCCCGCGACAAGGGCTACTTCAAGGAGGAGGGGCTCAGCGTCGTCATCGATCAGGGCGAGGGCTCGGGCGCGACCGTGACCCGCATCATGGGCGGCGCCTACGATGCCGGCTTCGGCGACATGAACGCCATCATCCAGAACGCGGCGACCCGCCCGGCCGACGCGCCCGTGATGGTCTACATGCTGTGGAACCAGCCGCCCTTCGCGATCGTCTCGAAGGCGGCGAGCGGCATCCGCGGCCCCAAGGATCTCGAGGGCCGGACGCTCGGCGGCGCCCAGGGCACCCCGACCACCCGCATGCTGCCGGTCTTCGCCAAGACCAACGGCCTCGATCTCGCCAGGATCAAGGTCAGCAACATGGCCCCGAACCTTCAGGAGCCGATGCTGCTCCAGGGCCAGATCGACGCCGCGCTGGTCTTCACGATCACGAGCTACTTCAACCTCGTGCTCAACCGGCAGGATCCGGACAAGGATTTCAACTGGATCTCGTTCGGCGATCACGGGCTCGATCTGTACTCGAACGGGGTGATGGTGTCGCGCAAGCTGCTGAAGGAGAACCCGAAGGCGGTGGCCGGCCTCGTGCGGGCGATCAACCGGGCGGTGGTGGAGATCGGCCGGGACCAGGATCTCGGCATGCAGGCCGTCGTGGCCTTCGACAACCTCGTCAACGCCGCGGTCGAGAAGCGCCGGCTGCAATTCTCCTACGAGACGCTGATCGTCTCGCCCGAGATGAGGGAGATCGGGGTCGGCGACCTCAAGGACGACCGGCTCGCGCGCGCCATCGCCCTGGTGGCGGCGGGCTACGACCTGCCGCGCCGGCCCGAGCCGGCCGAGGTGTTCAGCCGCGGCTTCCTGCCGCCGCGGGCCGAGCGGAGCCTCGACTACGTGAAGAAGTGACGCGCCGTGCGGATCGCGGGCGACGCGCTGCTCGGGCCGGACCTCGCCGCGGCGCCGGCCCGGGCGATCCGCATCGCGGGCGACCGGATCGCGGCGATCGCCGCGATCGCGGCGGATGCGCCGGGCGCAGCCGTCGGGCCGGGCGGGGAGGGGGGCCCGGCAGTGCCGGGCCGGCGCCTGG
The DNA here is from genome assembly GCF_000019365.1 of Methylobacterium sp. 4-46. Lineage (GTDB taxonomy): Bacteria > Pseudomonadota > Alphaproteobacteria > Rhizobiales > Beijerinckiaceae > Methylobacterium. The sequence continues at coordinate 4,022,925 of NC_010511.1, forward strand.
TGATGCCGGCGCTGGTGAACGCCCACGACCACGCCCGGCCCCTGTCCCTGACCTCCTTCGGCGCGGCCTTCCTGCCCCTGGAGACGTGGCTGCCGCGCTCGGCCCTGGCGACCCCGCCGGACGCCTACCTCGCCGCAGCGGCGCCCCTCGCCCGGGCGGCGCGGGCCGGCTGCGCCGCCGTGATGGTGCACTACACCCGCCCGAGCGGCCGGCTCCCGCTCCTCGACGAGGCCCGGGAGGTGGCCCGCGCGGCCCGCGACGTCGGCGTTCGCATGACCTTCGCGCTCGCCGTGCGCGACCGGAATCCCCTCGTCTACGGAGCCTCGGACGAGGTGCTGGACGACCTCCCGGCGGGGACCCGCGCGGCGATCGAGGCGGCCTTCCTGCGGCCGGCCCCGTCCCCGGCGGAGTACGTCGCCCTCACGGAGGCGATCGCGGCGGCGATCGAGGGGCCGACCGTGGCGGTCCAGTTCGGGCCGGCGGGGGTGCAATGGTGCAGCCGGCCGCTCCTCGAAGCCGTCGCGGAGCGCTCCGCCCTGACGGGCCGGCGCGTGCACATGCACCTCCTCGAAACCGCCGCCCAGCGCGACTGGGCGCGGCGCGAATACCCCCAGGGGATCGTGCGCTTCCTCAAGGAGATCGGCCTCCTCTCGGCGCGCCTGACCCTCGCCCACTGCGTCCATGCCGATGCCGAGGAGCGGGCGCTGATCGCGGAGGCCGGGGCCATGATCGTCACGAACTTCAGCTCGAACCTGCACCTGCGCTCCGGGATCGCCCCCTTCCGCGAGGCGCGGGCCCAGGGCTGCCGGGTCTGCCTCGGCCTCGACGGCCTCGCCTTCGACGAGGACGACGACATGCTGCGCGAGCTGCGCCTCGTGCAGGCGGTCCATGGTCCCTGGGGCTTCGCGGATGCGGACGACCGCCGCCGGTTCCTCGCCGCCGTGATCGCGGAGGGCCGCGCCAGCCTCGGGGCGCCGGGCCCCGGCCTGCTGGAGGCGGGCGCGCCGGCCGACCTGATGGTGCTCGACCTCGACGCCCTCGACCGGGACGCGATCCTGCCGGTCGACCCCCTCGACCTCGTCTTCGCGCGCGCGACCGCCGCCCATGTCCGCGACGTGGTGGTGGCGGGCCGCCGCGTCGTCGCCGACGGGCGGGTGACCGGGATCGACCTCCCGGCCGCCGAGGCCGAGCTGCGGGCGCGCTACCGCCTCGCCGTGCCGCGGGATCCGCTGCTGCGGGCCTGGCCGCGCTACGAGCGGGCCCTGCGCGCCTGGTACGCGCGGCGCATCGGCTGCGCCTGATCCGGTCGATGGCTTCGCCATCTCCCATTTCGGCCATGCGGATGTCGGCGTCGCTCAGGCGCCGCGCGGGCTCGCGATCCGGGATCGCTTGGATCGAGCGGATCCCGGATCACTCCTGCGCGTAGCGGCGCAGGATCTCGCTCAGGTCGCGGCTGCGCGCCGGCGGGCCGATCAGGGCGCGGGAGACCACCGCCGAGAGGTGCCCGTCCATCACGGCGACCGCGCGGGCCTCGTCGCCCGCCTCGAGCGCCGCGATGATCTCCCGGTGCTCGTGCACGCCGCATTCCGAGGAGTGCGGGCGGCTGTAGAGGGTGAGCGTGAGGCCGCAGCGCCACGCCGCCTCCCCGACGTAGCGCGCCAGCACCTCGCTCCCGGTCATCTCGGCGAGCAGCACGTGGAACTCGGTGGCGAGCCGCACCGAGTGCGGCTCGGATCCTCCCCGGGCGGCGTCCTCGCGGTCGGCATGCTCCTTCAGCCGCGCCACCTGCTCGGGCGTCAGCCGGCCGGCGAGCCGGGCGATGACCAGGCGCTCCAGGGCGCGGCGGATGTCGAAGATGTCCCCCGCCTCCTCCCAGCGGGGCCGCGCCACCCGCGCGCCGCGGTTGCGGCGCATCTCCACCAGCCCCTCGGCCGCCAGCTGGTGCAGGGCGTTGCGCACGATGGTGCGGCTCACGCCGAAGCTCGCTCCGATCGCGTCCTCGGGCAGCTTCTCGCCGGGCTTGAGCGCCTGCTCGATGATCGCGCGCCGCAGCGCCGCGTAGATCGCCGCTCCCCGGTCGCCGGCCGCGGCCGGTCTGCCGCGCGGAAGCCGCACGATCCGGGCCGCCGCGCCCGTTCTCTTTCCCGTCACGCCGTTCTCCGGGCTGAGGGCCGCCCACCGCCATGATCCGGAAGCTCCGGCGGGTTTTCAAGGACGAAGCGGCCCGCCGCGCCCGGAGGATCGCTTCCCGCCGACGCTCTCCGCGCCGATCCGGGCGGGCGATGCCGGCCGGGGCGCGGACCCTGCCGCCCCGGTGCCGCGGCCGGTTGCCGGTCAGGGGAGGCCAGCCATGCGGCCGCGGCCGGCGGCGGGCGGAGCTGTCGCGATCCCGCTCGTCGGACCCGCGGCGGGGGCTGCGGTGGGTCGCCACCGAGACGGAGGCCGCCTTCGCTGCGCGGCGATCGCGCGGACGAGCTTTCACCGGATTTAACCCCAGGCGAACGAACCAACGCGTGACCAGGGTCATTCGAACAGGCAACGCAACCCGTCGCGCGTTGTCATGGACCAAGTCAAACCTTTCAAATTCGCGACCAGATGGACTGGCGACCCGGAGCAGGCGCAAGAGAAGCGCTTGAGCGGCAGGGATTCTTGCTTCCTCCACATTGACTCCATGAGCCGGTCGGTCGAGGCGCTGGCCGTCTCGCGCGAGCTCCTGGCGCGGCCGCTCTTCGATGTGCCGACGGGTCGCGTGGTGCGTCGCCCTTCTCTCGCCCCCCCCGAGGGCTGCCGCGATGGGGTGGCTGCGCAGCCGGCAGCTCCTCCACCTTTCCACCCAGACCGGGAGGCGAGCATGTCCCACGATGCGAGAAAGCCCGACCCTGAGGTGCCCCCAGCCTCGGATCCGACCGGGGCAGGGCCACCGCCTCCGGGGGCCAAAGTCCGCCCTGACGGCAAGGTCACCTCGGGGGTTGGAACCCCTCGGGCCAAAACTCAATCAGCATGACTTGTGATCCGGGATCCGGCTGATCACAGCGGATCCCGGATCACGAGCCCGCGCGGCGCCTGAGCGACGCCCACTTCCGCCATCCCGAAGGCATCGAGCGGATCGGGGAGGAGCGCGACGGCGACCGAGAGCGCTCCGGCCTCGGCCTCGGCAGGCCCACCGCCGTGCCGTCAGTGCCCGTCATCTGCATTCAGCCCCGGGGCTGGCGGCGGGAGACACACCATGGCGGCCTTCGATCCCGATCTGCCTGAGGTCTGTCCGCCGCCCTGACCGGGACATCGTGCGCGAGCATCACCAGCCCTCGCGCTGCTGCGCGCTTCCGGAGGGCTGTTGCTGCACGGACAAGCAGACGCGGGACGGTAAGCGCCAGATCATGGCTCTGCTTGCCTGGGCCGGGCCGGAGCCCCTGCCACGCCCGGCCGCCCGTCGCGGCCCGAGCGCGACGGGAGAGCCGGCTGGCTGGCGACGTGGCCTGATCAGCAGATCTCAGGCCCGCCGCGCCGGCGGGATGGCCGTCCGGATCGCCTTTCGCCTCCGGCCCTCAGGTCTGATCCGCATACGGAGGAACCTCGACGAGCGTTCCGATCAAGCGAAGCAAGGCTTGCTGTTCCGGCTTGCCCGTTCCGTCCGCCAAGAAAGCTCCCAGCTCGATATGACTGCGCTTTCCTCCGGAGGGCCCGTTAGGCTGGTGAATGATGAATGCCCTGCCGTTCTGCGGCTCTCGGCCAAGGTACCAAGTGTCCCCGCTCGGGCTTCGGTAGAGTTCTCGGCGTTCCGACATCAGAAGTGCCTCCTGGCTGGTCCCGAGCGTATGCCAGCCGGCGTCGGATCGCGAGGGAACGGCAGGGGAACGGCCGCGGCGCGCGCGGCTCCACGAGGCGGATCGAGACGCTGCCGGATCGGAGCAAGAGGATGGCAGGGACGGCGCGCGCCGTTCACCCGGCGGGGTTCTTCGGCCGGTCGGACGCGGCCTGCGCGCCCGTCCGTCGAAGTCTTCCAGCCACTCCTCGCAGCCGAGCGGGCAGGGGCACGCATCTCGGGGCTCGCCACGCTGGCGGGCCCGGGCCCCTTCCGCGGGGCGATCGGGCAGGGAGCCCAAGGATCGGGACCGCTGGTCCGCATGCATGCGCTCGACGCGCGCAAGCTACCGGGAGCTCATCGACCCTCGGTCGAGGCTTCTGTCCCGTCCCGCCTCCGGCGCAAGGACGTGCGGGTCGCGCGTGACCAGAGCGCCGGCAGCGGCCGACATTTGCAGCGCTTTGATCCGCAACGCGCGGCCCACGCCGCTGATCGCCTCAGCCCTGGAGGCATTCCCGCAGCCATGCAACTGCCGGGCGATGTCGGCGCACTCGCCGGCAAGGGCGTTACCGAGCGCCGCGGCCTCGACCAGGGCAGCGTGCAAGTCGCGAACGTTCTCGTCCATCAGCGCCACCAAGCCCGCGGGATCGCGCCCCGGTGGCCAACGCTTGAACTCCCACACCCGGGTCCGATGATGTCTCCCCACCGTCCGCCTCAACGCGTGGCGACGGCGCAGACCGGCGGCTCCGGAGCCCCTTCCTGCCGCGCCGAGCGGGCCGCTGGCGGCTGTTCTCTTCGCATAAGGGAACGCGTCGACGCTCTACGGACGGCGTCGACCACGCCTCAGCGCCGCCCATCCTCGACGAGCGAGATCAGCGAGACTGAACCACACGAGGATGACGCCCAGTCGCAGAAGCCTCCGCCAGCGCGGCGCCTGCGATGGCGTGGGAAGATCGGTCGGCACGTGGGGGTACCTCTGTGCCGCACTCCGCGTGCCCTCCATCCGTAACACCGAGATCACCGGAAACCTAATGCGCAGCCCCCGGCACATTCCGCGCAGCGTGACCGTGTGCGAGCCCAGCCGATCGGCCTCGGGCCCGAACGCGTCCCCGGAGCGATGGTGGTCCTCCGGGGTGGTTGCCCACTCGTCAGGCCGGAAGCCGGGGCAGGGCGGCTGGCCGGGCGAGAGGCCGGCCAGGCCGCGGGACCACGCGCGGAGGGTGGGGCGAGGGACGCGGACTCGGACCTTGCGGCACGGTCGCGGCGCGGCCGACCGGGGGCGAGCCCAGGTAGCGGATGCCCACGCCTTGGCCTATCGCCTTGTTCCCTGGCCCATCCGGCGGCCGGAGGGCGAACGAGAACGGCCATGCGTGAATCCTGGCGCCCGAAATCCGGGGTTTCCGGCGGAAGAGACGGCGCCTTTCGGGCCTACGCGCTCCTCACGCTCACCGCCCTGATCTGGGCCGGCAACGCCGTGGCGAGCAAGTGGGCGGTGGGCGAGGTCTCGCCGCTCGCGCTGACCAGCCTGCGCTGGCTCGTCGCCTGCGCGGTCCTGGCGCCCTTCGCGGCCCGGCGGGTCGCCCGCGAGTGGCGCCTGCTGCGCCCGGCCTGGCTGCGCATCCTGCTGATGGGCGGCTGCGGCTTCACGGTCTTCAACGCCCTGTTCTACGCGGCGGGCGCCGCCACCACGGTCACCAACATGGCCCTGTTCCAGGGCGCGATGCCGGTCGTGGTGCTGGCCTGCAGCTTCCTCGCCTACCGCACGCCCGTCACGCGCATCCAGGTGCTCGGCGTCCTCGTGACCTCCCTGGGCGTGGTCGTCGCGGCGACGCACGGCGACCTCGCGGTGCTGCGCACCTTCGCGTTCAACCGGGGCGACCTGCTCCTGCTCCTCGCCTGCCTGCTCTACGGCGGCTACACGGTCGCGCTGCGGGCGCGGCCGGCCGTGTCGGGGGCGACCTTCTTCGCCGCGCTGGCCCTCGCCGCCCTGCTCACCTCGTTGCCGCTCCTCCTCGCCGAGTGGGTGGCCGGGCGCCTGATCTGGCCGAGCGCCGCGGGCTGGGCGATCATCGCCTTCGTCGGGCTGGGGCCGTCGCTGATCTCGCAGCTCTTCTTCATGCGCGGCGTCGAGCTGATCGGGCCGAACCGGGCGGGCATCTTCGTGAACCTCGTCCCGGTCTTCGGGGCGGCGCTGGCCGTCACCGTGGCCGGGGAGCCGTTCCGGCTCGACAACGCCGTCGCCCTCGCCCTCGTCCTCGGCGGCATCGTCATCGCCGAGCGGCTGGGGCGCGGCCGCGGGGCGTGAGCCCCGGGGACGGCATCGCCGCCCCCCGCCCGGCACGGGTCCGGCGCCTTCGGGCCTCAGCGGTGGCAATGGTCGCCACCGCTGAGGCCCGAAGGCGCGCCGAAGCGGTTATGCTCCCGGGCGCCCGCCCGGGCCGAGAGGAGCAACGATGAGCATTCGCGCGCAGCTGGTCGAGCGGTTCTTCCGCTATGTCGCGGTTCCGAGCCAGAGCGACGCCGCCGCGGCGACGCTGCCGAGCACGCCGGGCCAGCGCGACCTCGCGGCCCTGCTGGCCGCGGAGCTGCGCGAGATCGGGCTCGCGCGGGTGACCCTCGACGACGCCGCCATCGTGACGGCGCTGAAGCCCGGCACCCGGCCGGGCGCCCCGCGGATCGGCTTCGTCGCGCATCTCGACACGGTCGATGTCGGGCTCTCCCCGGTGATCCGCCCGCAGGTGCTGCGCTTCGACGGCCGCGACCTCTGCCTGAATGCCGAGCGGGACATCTGGCTGCGCGCCGCGGAGCACCCGGAGATCCTGCCCTGGCGGGGCCAGGACGTGATCGTCGGCGACGGCACCAGCGTGCTGGGGGCCGACAACAAGGCCGCCATCGCGGTGATGATGACGCTGCTGGCGACGCTGGGCCCGGCGGACGCGCACGGCGACATCCTCGTCGCCTTCGTGCCCGACGAGGAGATCGGGCTGCGCGGCGCCAAGGCCCTCGACCTCGCGCGGTTCGCCTGCGATTTCGCCTACACGATCGATTGCTGCGAGGTGGGCGAGGTCGTGCTGGAGACCTTCAACGCCGCCAACGGCGAGGTCGTGTTCACCGGGGTCAGCGCCCACCCGATGGCGGCCAAGGGCGTGATGGTCAACCCGCTGCTGATGTCGCAGGACTTCATCGCGCAGTTCGACCGGGCAGAGACGCCCGAGCGCACCGCGGGCCGCGAGGGCTATTACTGGTTCAGCGGGATGGTGGCGAACGACAGCGAGGCGCGGCTCCAGGTCCGGATCCGGGACTTCGACCGGGACGCCTTCGCGGCCCGCAAGGCGCGGGTGGAGCGGGAGGCCGCCCGCGTCGCCGCCCGCTACCCGACCGGCCGCGTGGCCTGCCGCCTGGACGACGTGTACGGCAACATCCGGGACTCGCTCGGGGACGACCGGCGGGCGGTGGACCTGCTGTTCTCCGCGCTGGCGGCGCTGGAGATCACCCCGAAGCTGATCCCGATGCGCGGCGGCACCGACGGGTCGGCCCTCTCGGCGCGGGGCGTGCCGACGCCGAACTTCTTCACCGGCGCCTGCAATTTCCACTCGCGGTTCGAGTTCCTGCCGGTTCCCGCCTTCGAGGCCTCCTTCAAGGTCGCGCGCACGATCTGCCGGCTCGCGGCCGCCTGAGGGCCCCGGCGGCCCTGGATCGGCCCGCATCCCACCCCGGCCTCGCGCGGCGTCGGACATGAACTCGCGCGCCGGGTGATGTATCGGGAGCGCGCTGCGCCCGCGGCGCGACCCGACAGGAGCCCGATGCCCTCGTCCCGACCCGGCTTCTGGATCGCCGCGCCCGCGCTGGGGGCGCTGGCGGGCCTCGCCTACGCGGCCCTCTCGGGCACCGGCCCGCTCTCGGAGCCGGCGCTCCGGGGCGCCCTGATCGGGTCGCCGATCCTGTTCTACGAGCGCGGGCTGCTGCTCGCGGCCTGGCGCGACCGGGTCCGCCGGGCCGCCACGCCCCTCTTCGCCGCGGCCACGGTCGCGACCTACGTGGCGATGATCGTCCTCGGCAACGCGGCCGCCGGGACGCTGCTGCACCACGTCTTCGGCCTGATACCGAGCGCCCGCGCCGCCATGATGATGTCGCGGACCGGCTTCCTCTACGCGCTCGCGATCTCGGTGCTGATCGCCTTCGTGTTCCGCGTCCGCGACCTGATCGGCCCGCGGGTCTTCGCCAACCTGCTGATCGGCCGCTACCACCGGCCGATCAGCGAGGAGCGCATCTTCCTGTTCCTCGACGTGTCCGGCTCGACGCGCTTCGCCGAGGAGCGCGGCGACCTCGCGGCGCAGCAATATCTCGGCGAGATCTTCAGCGCGCTCGCCCTGCCGGTCCATCGCTCGCGCGGCTCGATCGACGACTATGTCGGGGACATGGCCCTGGTGAGCTGGACCCTGGCGCAGGGCAGCCGCGACGCCGCCTGCCTGCGCTGCGTCTTCGATTTCGCCGCCCGCCTCGCCGCGGACGCCGCCTCCTGGGAGTCGCGGTTCGGTCAGGTGCCGGGCTTCCGCGCGGCCCTGCATTGCGGCTCGGTCGTCACCGCCGAGATCGGCCTGGAGCGGCACAAGATCGCGTATTTCGGCGACACCCTGAACACGACGAGCCGCCTCGAGGCGCTCGCCAAGGAGCTCGGGGTCACGGTGCTGGTCTCCGGCGACCTGCTCGACCGGCTCGGCCCGCTCCCGCCCGACCTCCTGGCCGAGGATCTCGGCGCGCATGCCCTGCGCGGCCGCCACGAGCCGCTCCGGGTCGCCTGCGTGCGCGCCCGGCCGGCGTGAGGCCGCGGATCCGAGAAAGGCACCCCGATGAACCCTGAGACGGCGGACCGAGTCCTGATCGGCGGCGGCGGCATCGCGGGCCTCGCCGTCGCGCGGGCCCTGCACCGGCGCGGCATCCCCTCGCTCACCCTGGAGCGGCGGGACGAGCCGGCCGCGGCCGGGCTCGCCATCAACCTGCCGGGCAACGCGGTCCAGGCCCTGGACGCGCTCGGCCTCGGGGAGGAGCTGCGCGGTCTCGGCCAGCCCCTGGCGCGGCGCGAGTACCGCGACGCGGCGGACCGCCTGATCTTCCGCGTCGACGAGGAGGCGTTCTGGGGCGCGCGGGCGCGGCCCCGCTGCCTGCGGCGCGCCGACCTCCTGCGCGTGCTGCGGCGCGGCCTGCCGGAGGAGGCGGTGCGGCAGGGGCGCGGCCTCGCGGCGGTCCGGCAGGATCCGGGCGGCGTCGCGGCGGTGCTGAGCGACGGCACGGCCGAGACGGGCGGCCTCCTGGTCGGGGCGGACGGCGTGCACTCGACCGTCCGCCGCGCCGTGTTCGGGGGCGCGGCCCCCGAGGCGGCGCGACTCGCCGGGGCGAGCTGGCGCTTCATGATCCCCAATCCGGGGGTCGAGGCCTGGACGCTCTGGAGCGGAGGCGGCGGCCTCTTCCTGCTCATCCCGGTCGACCGGGACGAGGCCTACGGCTGGGTCGCGGTGACCGGCGCCGCGCCGGCGGGCGACGCCCTCGGATCCGTCGCGCCCGTCTTCGCCCGCTTTCCCCGGCGGGTGCGCGAGGCGCTCGCGGCCGCGCTCGCGCGGCCGTCCTCCCTCCATCACTCGCCGCTGGAGGAGGTGCGCGCGCCGCGCTGGCACGCCGGCCGGGTGCTGCTGGCGGGGGATGCGGCGCACGCGACCGCGCCGGTCTGGGCGCAGGGGGCCGCCCTCGCCCTGGAGGACGCGCTGGTCCTGGCGCGGGTGCTGGACCGCCCGGCGGCGGCGTGGGGCGAGGCCGGCGCCGCCTACGAGCGGCTGCGGCGCCCCCGCGTGGCCCACGTGCAGGCCATGACCGACCGGATGTCGCGCGCGGCCCGGATGCCGGACCTGGCGAGGCGCCTGCTCCTGCCCTTCCTCGGGCCGCGCAGCTACCGGGCGACCTATGGGCCCCTGCGCCGGCCGGTCACCGGCTGAGCGCCGCCGCGCGGCTGTCGCAACCTGCGACAGCCGCAACAGCTGTCGCAGGTTCGGCCGCGCGACCGCCCCCGACCCGGCCGGGACCCAACCCGGGTCTTGCCCGGCACGCTCCCCGCATGACCCCGCGGCCGTGAAGCATTGCCAGGGACTTACCGCGTCGCAAGATCCGGCGGCGGGGCGGCGGCGGCGGCCTGGCACGCGGGCTGCTCAGGACAGGACGGCTCGCCCCGCACCCGACGAGGGCGACGATCCTGGGAGGACACCATGAACAAGCCGGAATTCCTGCGCGGCCAGACCGCCTCGCCGTTCGCGGCGCGCTACGACAACTTCATCGGCGGGCAGTGGGTGGCGCCGGCGGCGGGCCGCTACTTCGAGAACACGTCGCCGCTCACCGGGCGGCTGATCTGCGAGGTCGCCCGCTCCGACGCCCAGGACATCGAGCGCGCCCTCGACGCCGCCCACGCCGCCAAGGACGCCTGGGCCCGCACCGCCCCCGCCGAGCGCGCCCGCATCCTCACCAGGATGGCCGACCGCATGGAGGACAACCTCGACCTGCTGGCGCTGGCCGAGACCTGGGACAACGGCAAGCCGATCCGCGAGACCACCCACGCCGACATCCCGCTGGCCATCGACCATTTCCGCTACTTCGCCGGCTGCGTGCGCGCCCAGGAGGGCTCGCTCTCCGAGATCGACCACGACACCGTCGCCTACCACTTCCACGAGCCGCTCGGCGTGGTCGGCCAGATCATCCCGTGGAACTTCCCCATCCTGATGGCGGTCTGGAAGCTCGCCCCGGCCCTGGCGGCCGGCAACTGCGTGGTGCTCAAGCCCGCCGAGCAGACCCCGGCCTCGGTCCTGGTCCTGGCCGAGATCATCGGCGACCTGCTGCCGGCCGGCGTGCTCAACATCGTCAACGGCTTCGGCCTGGAGGCGGGCAAGCCGCTGGCCTCCTCGCCGCGCATCGCCAAGATCGCCTTCACGGGCGAGACCTCGACCGGGCGGCTGATCATGCAGTACGCCAGCCAGAACCTGATCCCGGTGACGCTGGAGCTGGGGGGCAAGTCGCCCAACATCTTCTTTGAGGACGTGATGGCGCGGGACGACGCGTTCCTGGACAAGGCGCTGGAGGGCTTCGCGATGTTCGCCCTCAACCAGGGCGAGGTCTGCACCTGCCCGAGCCGGGCGCTGGTGCAGGAATCGATCTACGAGCGCTTCATCGAGAAGGCGGTGGCGCGGGTGGAGGCGATCCGGCAGGGCTCGCCGCTCGACCCGGCCACGATGATCGGCGCCCAGGCCTCGGGCGAGCAGCTGGCCAAGATCCTGTCCTACATCGACATCGGCCGCCAGGAGGGGGCGCAGCTGCTGACCGGCGGCGAGCGGGCGGTGCTGGCGGGCGAGTTCGCCGAGGGCTTCTACTTGAAGCCGACGGTGTTCCGGGGCCACAACCGGATGCGGATCTTCCAGGAGGAGATCTTCGGGCCGGTGCTGTCGGTGACGACGTTCAAGGACGAGGCCGAGGCGCTGGCGATCGCCAACGACACGCTCTACGGGCTGGGCGCCGGGGTGTGGACGCGGGACGGGACGCGGGCCTACCGCTTCGGGCGGGAGATCCAGGCCGGCCGGGTGTGGACGAACTGCTACCACGCCTACCCGGCCCACGCGGCCTTCGGGGGCTACAAGCAGTCGGGCATCGGGCGCGAGACCCACAAGATGATGCTCGACCACTACCAGCAGACCAAGAACCTCCTGGTCAGCTACTCGCCCAAGGCCCTCGGCTTCTTCTGAGACCCCGCTCCCCCGCCGGCCTTCGGGCCGGCGGGGATTTCGGGGAGCCGCGCGCCCGCGCGGCTCCCCCCTTCCACGCCTTGGCAATTCCTCTCAGGTGAGCGCACCGATGGCGTTCCGGCCGAGCAATCCCTCCATCCCGACGAAACTCGAGCGCAAGGCCCTCCGCGCGCTGCTGCACGCGGAATGGGCGTCCATCGCGCAGGTCTATTCCGGCCCCAAGACCCACGCCGACCTCGTGGCGAAGGGCTGGATGGAGTACCTGCCCGGGTCCACCGACCGGGTGCGGATCACCGGCCCGGGGCGGGCCGCCTACAACCGCCCGATCCCGGCCCGCGGCCAGCGCCGCCTCGACCGGCCGGCGGAGGGCGGGGCCTTCGCGATCCCGGGGCTCTGACGGCCGACGGCCCTTCGGGCGGGTCCATCAGCCACTCGGCCGGGGGGCGCCGCCCCGCGCCCCGTCACATCCGGCCGATCGCGATCCCCGTGAAGGTCTGGTTGAGGTGGGTCGATCGGTACTGCTCCCCGAACGTCTCGAAGCCGACCACACCGTACTTCCGATAGAGTTCCGAGATCGGGTGTCGGATCTGGTGCATCTCGGCGTCGAGCCGGCGCAGCACGCACTCGAAGCCGATCACGAGGTCGAGGCCGCCCAGGCGCGCGTCGAGGTCGACCAGAGCCTCCTCGGTCGAGGCCAGGAGGTCGCGCTGGCGCGCCAGGGTCAGCACCACCCCCTCGTCGATCGCGCAGAACAGGCCGAGCGAGCCGTCCGGGTTGAGGCGGCGGATCGCGCGGCAGAAATAGTCGCCCCCCACCCGCACCACCAGCGGGTGGGTCGCGAAGGTCATCGGCGAGAGCTCGCCCGGGCGCAGGCCGACCGCGCGCGCGTACTCGGCGGCCGCCGGCTCGGCGTTGAGCTCCCGCACCGTGCGGTTGGCCGCGTCGGTCTCGGTCACCACGAACTTCACCGGCGTCGGCTCGAAATTGTCGATCTTGAAGATCTCGACCGGGTAGGTCGTCTCCACGACCGCCACCACGGCGGCGTTGCGGTACGCCTGCCCGTCGTGGATCAGCGCGGTGCGCGAGAAGGTCAGGGCGTCGCCGGCCGAACCGCCCACCAGGGGGATGGCGTCGAGGCCCCAGGCCACCGCGGAGATGACCCTCTCCTCCGCGTGGGTGCGGCCGTCGATCAGCGACAGGGCGAAGCGGTGCAGCGGGACGGGGGCGGCCTGGCCGAGCCGCGCGCGCAGCCCACGCATCGCCGCGACCGTCGCCTCCCCGTCGAGGCAATCGATGCCGGTGAGGACCGTCGAGACCACGCGGAAGCCCTCGCGCGGGAAGGCGACGGCGACGAGACCCCGCTCCAGGCCGCCCGCGGCGCAGATCTCTCCCGAGGCGGTGCAGCCCGCGACCCCGATGCCCGGAAACCGGGTCCGCAGCGCCTCGGCCAGGGCGGCGGCGTCGTATTCCGCGGAGAAGAACACCAGGAGGTGGCCGACCTCGTCCCGGTCGAGGGCGGCGGCGATGGCCTCGGCCGCCTGCGCGGCCCCGTCCGCCTCGGTCCACGCCGTCTGCACGCCGCAGGCATGCGCCCGCATCGGTCGTCCCGTGCCCACCAGGCCCCTCCCTGACGGAACCGGCCCGGGCCGATCCCCGCCGCGCGCCGGCCCGTCGGCCGCGCCGCTTCCGGCTTCGCCACAGGCTGCGCGAGAACGGCGGCCGCCGCAAGCCGGGCATGATCAGTTAAAATCAGATCTTTGCAATGAAATGTCCTGAACAACCGGAGTAACGGGCGAGCAGGGCCCGGGCCCCCGTCTCGCCCAGGACCATCGCGGCGGTCGACAGCCCGTCCGCCAGCAATCCCGACGGGGCCAGGACGGTGACCGAGGCGAGGTCGGGGGGCGAGGCGCGGGTGGCCGGATCGACGATGTGGTGGTGGCGGAAATCCGGCGTGAAGGCGGTGGCGTAGTCGCCCGAGGTCGCGGCGAAGCCCGCGAAGGGCGCGACCGTCGCCGCGAGGGTGCGGGCGCGCCGCGGATGGGCGATCCCGAGCCGCCACGCCGACCCGTCCGCCCGGTGGCCGGCCGCGCCCAGCTCGCCCGTGTCGATGAGGGCGTCCCGCACGCCGCGGCGCGCCAGGGCCGCCATCACCCGGTCGGCGGCGTAGCCCTGGGCGATCCCGTTCAGCGTCAGGGCCGCGCCCGGCCGGAGCAGGCGCAGGCTGTGCCCGTCGATCCGGACCTCGCGCCAGTCGACGAGGGCGCCGGCCCGCGCGAGGGCGGCGGGGGTCGGGCGCGCCCCGCGCGCCGCCGCCTCGGCCCAGGCCTGCCAGAGCGGCTGCACGGTCGGGTCGAAGGCCCCCGCGCTCGCCGCCGCGAGGTCGAGGGCGAAGCGCGCGAGCGCGAGCAGGTGCGGGTCGGCCCCGTCGAGCCGGCCCTCCCGGTTGAGCCGCGACAGGGCGCTGTCGGCGCGAAACAGGCTCGCGGCGCGCTCCACCGCCCGGATCTCCGCGAAGCCCTCGGCGAGGGCCGCCTCGAGGGCGGCCGCGTCCGGCCCCGCGAGCGTGAGAGACACGGTGGTCCCGAAGGCGAGCCCGGCCCGGCTCGCGGTGCGCAGCCCCCGCGCCCGGGCGAGGGCGAGGAGGCCGGCCCCGCCGAGCCCCGCGAGGGCCCCGGCGGCGCCGACGAGGAGGCGGCGCCGGCCCGGCCTCACGCCGTCTCGGCCGGGGCCGGCCGGGGCCGCGCCGGGTGCTTGTGGCCCGGGTACTTGCGGGCCGGATGCTTGCGCGCCAGGATCGCCGGCACGCATTGCCGGGGATCCTGGATGATCGTGACGCAGTCCATGCACTGGAAGCACTCCGCGTAGTCGATGCGGCCGCTCGGCGCGATGGCGCCGTAGCGGCAGCGCACGCGGCAGAGCTGGCAGGGGCTGCCGCATTCGGGCCGGCGCGGGATCCAGTCGAGGAGCCGCAGGCGGCCGAGCAGCGCGAGGCCCGCGCCGAGCGGGCACAGGTAGCGGCAGAAACCCTTGTAGACGAAGAGGTTGAGGAGCAGGAGGGCGGCCGCGTAGGCGCAGAAGGGCGCGCCCCGGACGAAGCCGAGCGTGATCGCGGTCTTGAACGGCTCGGCCTCGGCCAGGGCATCCGCCAGGGGGGCCGAGAGGGCGGCGCTCGCCAGGATGGCGGCGAGGAGGAGGTGCTTGAGCCGGCGCAGCGCCCGGTCCGCGGCGGGGCCCGGGACGCGCGGGCGCAGGCGCAGGGGACGGGCGGCGGCGGCCGCGAGTTCCTGCAGCGCCCCGAAGGGGCACAGCCAGCCGCAGAAGGTGCCGCGGCCCCAGACCGCGAGCGTCGCCAGGGCGAAGCCCCACAGGAGGAGCGAGGGCGGGTCGTAGAGGAGGAAGCTGAGGTCGCCCGTGACCGTCGCGGCGCGCACGAGGCCGATCAGGGTGACGACCGAGAGCTGCGCCTGCGCCACCCAGCCGATCACCACGAGGGTGAAGGCGAGGTAGGCGAGGCGGAAGGCCGCGAAGGGCCGGGGACGGGCCGCGAGGCCGCGCGGGCGCGCGAGCACGGCGACCAGGAGGGCGAGGGCGGCGCCGATCAGCGCGAGGTCCGCCGCCCGCGCTCGCCACGGCTCGGTCCAGGTCGCGGGTTCCTCCGGCGCCTCCCGGACGAAGAGGTCGGGCGGCAGGGCGTAGTCGGCGGCGACCTCCCGGGTCGCGCGCTCGGGGAAGATCTGGCCCTTCTCGCGGGTGATCCGCAGGGTCAGGCTCCAGGGCGCCGAGGGGTCGAAGCCCGCCTCGGGGGCGATCCTCAGGATCGACCAGGGCCCCTCCGGCATGCCGGGCGGTCCGGCGCCGCGGCGCTCGATGGCGAGGTCGCGGGCGGTCACCCCGAGCCCGCGCTGGCCGAGGCCGAAGCGCTCCGGGATCGCGCCGAGCACGAAGTCCTCGCCGAGCGCGCTCCAGGCCCCGGCCGACAGGACCAGGACCGCGTGGGCGCCGGGGCCGATCTCGGCCATCAGCGCCGCGTGCCGCGCCTCGCCGAGCAGCGCGCGGCCGATGGTCGGCAGGTTGAGATAGGCGAGGTAGATCTCCGCGAAGGGCGCGTCGGGCGCGGCCGGCGCCGGGCCCTCGAAGCCCGATCCCGCGAAGGCCGCCTCGACGGCCCGGTGCGTGGGCGCGAAGCGCCGCACGAAGCCGCGGGCGAGGAGCGCGTCCCAGGTCAGGCTCTCGACGGGGCCGGGCCGCGCCTCGACGCGCAGGGCCGCGCTCTGGCCGGCGCCGAAGCCGAGCTTGGCGCGCGCCACGGCGAGGGAGGCGGCGAGCAGCGATTCGTTGATGACCCGGGTCGAGGCGGTCGCCATCGACACCCCGTCCACCGTGGAGGCGGGCGGGGCGCCGTTGGCCCGCGCGTTGGCGCGCCCGACCCGGATCGGCCGCCGGGCCGACATCCCCCCATATTGCGCGACGAAGGCGAAGAGCGGCCCCTCGCCGAGCCCTTCCAGGAAGACCGGCTCGCGGTGCGAGAGCACCCGCACGTCCCGGAAGCTGCCGTCGGGCGCCAGCGCGACCAGCAGGTTCGGCGGCGTGCCGCCGAAGCCCGGGATCGGCGCGAGGTCGGCCGATTCGTACGCGTAGGCGAAGACGTCGTAGCGGCCCGCCTCCTGCTTGAGGATCGGCCAGACCGGCAGGGCGTCGTCGCGCTCGCCGACCACGAGGGGAGGGGGGAAGAGCCGCTCCAGCCCGGCCCGGTCGAGGGTGCCGGCCCCGGCCGCGGCGGGGAGCCAGAGGGCGAGCAGCGGGGCGAGGAGGCGGATGGCGCGCCGCGCCGCCCTCACGGCCCGTGCGGGCCACGGCGGCGCCAGGGGGAGGCCGGCTGAGCCCCCCCTCACGGCGCGGCCCCGGTCGGGCGCACGGCGGCGCCCCAGGGATAGCGCCCGACCTTGACGCTGCGCAGGGCCCGGCGGGTCGCCACGTCGATCACCGTCACGTCGCCCGAGACGCCGTTGGTGGTGAACAGGCGGCCCTCTTCCTGCGTGAGCGCGAGGTGCCAGACCCGGCGCCCGACCAGGATGAAGCCCAGCACCTCGAAGGTCGCGGCGTCCACCACCGCCACGCGGTCGGCCGCGCCGAGCGCCACGAAGGCGAGGCGCCCGTCGCGGGTGAGCCGGATCCCGACCGGCTGGATCCGGTCCGGCGCCACGCCCCTGATCTCGAACCCGATCGTGCGGCGGACCCGGCGGGTCCCGACGTCGATCACCGCCACCGTGCCGCCGACCTCCGAGGAGACCCAGAGCGTCGCGCCGTCCGCCGTGAAGGCGGCGTAGCGGGGCCGCTGGCCGACCGGGGTGGCGTCGACGGCGCGCAGCGTCGCCGCGTCGATCCAGTGGACCATGTTGGTGGTCTCCGAGGTCGTGACCGCGAGGGTCCCGTCCGGGCTCACCGCCATGCCCTCCGGCTCGATGCCGACGTCGATCTGGGCCAGCACCCGGCGCTCGGCCGCGTCCACCACCGTCGTGGTGGCGTTCTCCTCGTTGGCGATGAAGAGGCGGCGCCCGTCCGGGTGCAGGGCGAACTGCTCCGGGTCCTGGCCGGAGGGCAGGTTGTCGAGGAGCCGGCCGGTCTCGGGGTCGATCACCTGGACGGCGTCGGAATCGCTCGCGCAGACGAAGAGGCGGCGCCCGTCCCGCGAGAAGGCCACCCCGCGCGGCCGGCGCCCGACCGCGAAGGTGCGGACCACCTCGAGGCGCTCCGAATCGATCACCGAGACGGTGTTGTCGCGCTCGTTGGTGACGAAGACCTCCGCCCCGGGCGCCGCGCCCGCCCAGAGCAGCGCGAGGAGGCCTGCCGCGCGCCGCCGCATCAGCTGCCGCGCCGCGGGTCGCGCATCGCCCGGCAGGCGCTCTCGGGCTGGTCGAGGCCGAGCGTGTCGAGTTCGGTGCGCTGGTGGAGGAAGCCCGCGAGCGGCGCCGTCGCCGCGACGGCGCCGGGCCAGAGCAGGAAGACCGGCTGGCGCAACTCGCCGCTCCAGGGCCGGAAGCTCAACGCCCGCCCCTTGAAGCCGCCGAGTTCGAAGCGCCCGGACAGGAGCAGGTCGGCGATCGCGTCGGGATCGGCGCTGCGCAGTTGCGCGGCCGCCTCGCCGACCGCGTGCACGGCGAGCCAGCCCGCGTAATCGACCGCGTCCATCGGCCGGCCCGCGAGCTTGCGGAAGCGGGTCTGGAGCTGGGCCGCCGCCCAGGCCTCGACCGGCCGGCCCCAGGCCGTCGGGGTGAGCCCGTGCGTGCCGACGACGGGCCGCGGCGAGGCCGTGTTGTAGACGAGGCTCGCCCCGAAGGCGCCCGCCTCGTCGGCCACCGCCACCACGTCGTGCTCGGGCCCGCGCGAGGCGAGCGCCAGTTCCTGCGCGGCGGAATCGCGGATGTCGGCCCCCTGCGGGTCGAAGCGCGCCTCCGCCACCACCCGGGCCCCGAACTTGCGGGCGCTGCGGCGCAGGGACTCGGCGTAGAGCGCGTCCGCCGGGGCGGGCCCGGACAGGAGGAGGAGCCGGGTCCAGCGCTTGGCGACCAGGAACTGCACCAGGGCGTCGGTCAGCATCGCCCGGGAGGGCAGCAGGTGCAGCACCCGCGCCCGGCAATCCTGGTCGCGCAGGCGCGTGTCGGCGGCGCCGATGTTGAGGAAGACCGTGCCTCCCGCCGCCTCCGCGTCGGCCAGCGCCAGGAGGTCGCCCGCCGGGGCGTTCACGACCACGAAGCGCGGCGCCTGCGCGGCGAGGATGCGCGAGAGCGCCGCGCGGATGTCCTCGCCCGGCCCGACCACGGTGCTGTTCAGGGAGAAGCCCAGGCCCACGAAGCGCCCCGTCGCCTGCGCGTCGCGCAGACCGAGTTCGGCGCCGCGCAGACCCTGGTCCTCGGGGACCGGCTCCTCGTTGTTGAGCGGGACCGGGCGGTCCACCCGGCGCTCCAGGTAGTGGACGGCCACCACGGCCTGCGCGGCGGCGAGGCCCGTGGACAGGAAGGCGACGGCCCCCGCCAGCAGCAGGCGCGCCGCGCGAAGGCCGGTGCCTCGCATCGCTGCATCTCCTCGCGGCGGTCGTGCCGCCTCGTGCCCCGCAGGATAGGCCGCCCGGCCCAGACGAGCCACTTGGACCAAAGGTTAAACACTGAATTGTACCAAAGGTTGAGCAGTCTAGATTGCTATTGATTTGGTACATGAAAGCATTATGGTCGCAGCCAGGCCGCTTTGTCGGCCGGATGAAGACATCCAGCGTGCAGAACTGAGAATCAAGTGCGGTCCCGCCCGGCGCTCCCGGAGCGGCCGAGGACGGGCCGAAGCATGCGATCACGCTCCGTGGTCGCCGGGGATGAACTCACCAAGGAAGAGGTTGAGACCGATGCGGATTCCGCCGATCGCCCGCCGCACCCTGCTGGCCGCGGCCCTCGCGGCCGCGAGCGCAAGCGTCGTCCACGGCCACGGGGACGTGCAGCCGCAGCCGGTGGACACCAAGGGCCTGCCGGCGCTCGGGCCGGACCTGCTCGCCGAGAACCCCTACCGGGGCAATCCCAAGGCCGTGGAGATCGGCTACTCGGGCTACACCCAGAACTGCGCCCGCTGCCACGGCCTGGAGGTGATCTCCGGCGGCCTCGCGCCCGACCTGCGCAGGCTCGAGACGGGCAGCGAGGGCGATGCGTGGTTCATGGAGCGGATCCAGAACGGCGCCATGATCAACGGCACCTACAAGATGCCGCCGTTCCGGGACGCGCTCTCGCAGGAGGCGATGTGGGCGATCCGCTCCTACATCGAGTCCCGCCACGTGAACGAGGGGTGAGCGGGGCGATGCGCCGCCTCGTCCTCCTCGCCGCCCTGTCCGCCGCCCAGTCCGCCGCCCTGGCGGCGCCGGCCGCCGCCCGCCCCCTCGACGACGTGGTCGCCTCGGGCACGCTGCGGGTCGCGGTCTACCGCGAGAACGCCCCCTTCTCGGATGACGGCGCGGCCGGGCCCGCGGGGATCGAGGTCGACCTCGCCCGCCGGATCGCCGAGCGCCTCAAGGTCGCCCTCGACCTGCGCCTCGTCGAGGCGGGCGAGAGCGTCGACGGCGACTTCCGCCTGAACCTCTGGCGCGGCGACCTCGCCGGCTCGGCCCTGGCCGACCTGATGCTGCACGTGCCCACCGACCGGCAACTCGCGCTGCGCAACGAGCAGGTCTTCTTCACCGTGCCCTATTGCGAGCAGCGCGTCGCCTTCGCGTATCGCCGGGACAGGCTGGAGGCCTTCGATTCCCTGGCAGCGAGCGAGGCCAACCCGGTCGCCGTCGAGGGGACCAGCGCCGCAGACACGCTGCTGATGCTGGCCGAGGGCGGGCAGCTGCGCGCCCATATCCGCCACTTCCGCAGCTTCGCGGCGGCGGCGACGGCCTTCCTCGCCGGGGAGGCCCCGGTGCTCGGCGGCACGCGGGCGGCGATCGAGGGGGCCCTGCGCGCGGCCGGCCCGAAGGCCGAGGGCGTCGCCGTCACCGAACTCTCCGTGCCGGGGCCGGTGCGCACCCGCTGGGAGATCGGCGCCGCCGTGCGCCAGGATTCCCGCGACCTCGCCTACGCGGTCGGCGACGCGCTGGCCGCCCTCGCGGCGAGCGGGGAGATGCAGGCGCTGTTCGCCCGGCACGGCGTCACCTTCACGCCCCCGTCCGGCGACTGACCGGAGGGAGGGGGCACGGGCGGCCGCCGCGGCGGCCGCCGCCCAAGCTTCACTCGCCCTGCGCACGAGAACGGGCGGCAGGGTCTCGCGGAGGAGGACACGTCCATGAGATTGCGTACGACTTTGTGTGCGTCGGCGGGGGCGCTCGCGCTGATGCTCGGCGCCGCCCGGGCCGAGGGCGTGACGGACCATGACATCGCCAACGACGCCAAGACCCCGGGCGACGTCGTCACCTACGGGCTCGGCCTGCAGGGCCAGCGCTACAGCCCCCTCAAGGCCCTGACCCGGGACACGATCAAGGGCCTCGTCCCGGCCTACTCGTTCTCGTTCGGCGGCGAGAAGCAGCGCGGCCAGGAGAGCCAGGCGCTGGTGCACGACGGCGTGATCTACGTGACCGGCTCCTACAGCCGCGCCTTCGCCATCAACGCCCGCACGGGCGAGAAGATCTGGGAGTACAACGCCCGCCTGCCGGAGGGCATCCTGCCCTGCTGCGACGTCGTCAACCGCGGCGGCGCGCTCTACAAGGACCGGTTCTACTTCGGCACCCTCGACGCCAAGCTGGTGGCGCTCGACGCCAGGACCGGCAAGGTGATCTGGCGCAAGGACATCGACGATTACAAGGCCGGCTACTCCTTCACGGCGGCGCCGATGATCGTGAAGGGCAAGATCATCACGGGCGTCTCGGGCGGCGAGTTCGGCGTGGTCGGCCGGGTCGAGGCGCGCGACGCCGAGACCGGCGAACTCGTCTGGTCGCGGCCGGTGATCGAGGGCCACGTCGGCACCCTCCACGGCAAGCCCTCGACCATGACCGGCAAGGTCAACGAGAGCTGGCCGGGCGACACCTGGAAGTTCGGCGGCGGCGCGACCTGGCTCGGCGGCACCTACGACGCCGAGACCAACCTGATCTACTACGGCACCGGCAATCCCGGCCCGTGGAACAGCGCGACGCGGCCGGGCGACAACAAGTGGTCGTCGTCGCGGCTGGCGATCAACCCGGATACCGGCGAGATCGTCTGGGGCTTCCAGACCACCCCGCACGACGGCTGGGACTACGACGGCGTCAACGAGTTCATCCCCTTCGACCTGCACAAGGACGGCAAGGTGGTGAAGGCGGGGGCGACCGCCGATCGCAACGGCTTCTTCTACGTGCTCGACCGCGCGAACGGGACGTTCCTGAGCGCGATGCCGTTCGTGGCGAAGATCAGCTGGGCCAAGGGCATCGACGGCGACGGGCGGCCGATCTACGACCCGGCCTTCCGCCCCTCCGACCCGTCGCAGTCGCAGGACGGCAAGAAGGGCAGCACGGTCTTCGCCGTCCCGAGCTTCCTCGGCGGCAAGAACTGGATGCCGATGGCTTACAGCCCGGACACCAAGCTGTTCTACGTGCCCTCGAACGAGTGGGGCATGGACCTGTGGAACGAGCCGGTGGCCTACAAGAAGGGCGCCGCCTATCTGGGCGCCGGCTTCACCATCAGGCCGGTCTTCGAGGACCATATCGGCTCGCTCAAGGCGATCGATCCGGCGACCCAGAAGGTAGTGTGGGAGTACAAGAACAAGGCGCCGCTGTGGGGCGGCGTGCTGACCACGGGCGGCGACCTCGTCTTCACCGGCACGCCGGAGGGCTACCTCAAGGCCTTCGACGCGAAGACCGGCGAGGAGGTCTGGAAGTTCCAGCTCGGCACCGGGGTCGTGTCCTCGCCGATCACCTGGGAGCAGGACGGCGAGCAGTGGATCGGCGTCGCGGCGGGCTGGGGCGGCGCGGTGCCGCTCTGGGGCGGCGAGGTGGCGAAGTCCACGGCCGGCATCACCCAGGGCGCGAGCTTCTGGGCCTTCCGCCTGCCCAAGCAGCTCGCCGCGCGCTGAGGCCGTGGCGGGAGCCGGCCGGGCGGCCGGCTCCTCCGCCGCGCGGGAGCAGCGATCCCGCGCGGCCGAACGCGCTCACCGCGCGACGACGGGTCCCGGATAGACGACCCGCACCGCGCGCCGCGGCTCGCCGGAGGGCATCGCCTTGGGCCCGGCCGCGCGCGGTGCGGCGACCGGGCGGCTCACCGCGGCCGGCGCCGAGGGTGACGAGATGGCCGGCTCGGGGGCGAGGGTCAGGCCGGCCAGCAGCGCCGTCACGGCACCGACGGCCCCGAGCAGCCCGATCGAGATCGCCGAGCGGCTCGGGCCGGGAATCGTGAGGGCGATGCGGGTCATGGAAGCCTCCCAGGGCCACATTGGAATTGTACCGTTTGCAATAGACATCTAATATTTCGTGCACAAGGTTTCCCGGCGACCTAGGCCGTTGGGCCGAGCGCCCAACCGGATCGCGCCCTGGAGCAGAGGCTGCCATCCGCTCCCTTTGGTTGCGGGGCGTCGTTTTCATGACTTCTTGGTTGTAGGGCTCCTTGGCTAATCGCCGGGAGAGCGATCGCGACGGCGACCGAGGCGGCGAGTCCGCCAGGCTACTCCAGGACCCGCTCGCGGAGGAGCGAGCTCACGGAACGTCGGCGGGACAGCATCGCAAAGCAGATCCCTTGTCCGTCGGCCGACGAGATCGATCGATCCCGGTCACTTGCGGGGCGGGAGGCCGAGATCGTCTCGGATGCGACTTATCGTCGGTCGGCGCGGCTCGACGGCGGCGCTCGGTTGACAGCAATCCCGCTCTGGCGTCGAACTGCCGGCCACGCTGCGGCCGGCGGGAGGCTCCGGATGCGCGATGGTCCTCGGCGTGAGCGCGGAAATGGGTGTGCATCCTTGCGTCATGAGCGCGAGAGCGCCGGGAGCGGCACGTGGCCGTACGGCGGCGGCGAGATGGGCGGGTGCATCCGCGCCCACGCCTGGGACGCGACGCCGCTCGGGCCGCTGGCGGGCTGGCCGCGGGACCTGCGCACCACCCTTCAGCTGGTGCTCGCCATGCGCCAGCCGGCGGGCCTCTGCTGGGGGAAGGAGGCGGCGCTGCTCTACAACGACGCCTACCGGGCGATCCTCGGCGACAAGCATCCGGGCGCGCTCGGGGCGCCGCTGGTGCGGGTCTGGCCGGAACTCGCCGATTTCCTGCGCCCGGCGGTCGAGGCGACGCTCGCCGGGACGTCCCAGCTCTGGGACGACACCCCCTTCGACCTCTGGAGCCGCGGCGACGGCCCGCGGACCGGATGGTTCACGGCGAGCTGGACCCCCGTCCGGCTGGAGAGCGGTGAGGTCGGCGGCTTCCTGATGGTGGCGGTCGAGACGACGGCCCGCCGGTTGGCCGAGCGCGCCCTGCGCAGGAGCGAGGAGCGCCAGGCCTTCCTGCTGACGCTGAGCGACGCGCTGCGCGACCTCGACGACCCGGTCGCGGTGCAGCAGGCGGCCCAGCGGGCCCTCGGGGAGCACCTGGGCGCCGACCGGGTGGCCTACGCGGAGGATGTGGGCGACGGCGCGCATGTCGACCTGAAGCAGGACTGGACCCGGGGGGGGCCCAGCATCGCCGGGCGCTACCGCTACGCCGATTACGGGCGCGAGCTGATGGAGGCGCTGCGGGCGGGGCGCCCCTGCGTGCGCCCCGACATCCAGGCCGATCCGCTGATGACGCCGGCCGAGAAGGCCGCGCATGCCACGCTGGGGGTCGGCGCGACGCTCTGCGTGCCCCTGGTCAAGCAGGGCCGGCTCGTGGCGATCCTCACGGTGCACTATGCCGGCCCGCACGATTTCCGGCCCGACGAGGTCGCGATCACCGAGGAGACGGCGGAGCGCACCTGGGCGGCGGTGGAGCGGGCCCGTGCCGAGGCGGCCCTGCGCGGCAGCGAGGAGCGCTTCCGGCACTTCGCCAACGCGTCCTCCGACATCCTCTGGATCCGGTCGGCCGACACGCTCGCGCTGGAATTCCTGAGTCCCGCCTTCGAGCCGATCTACGGCCTGCCGCGCGAGGCGGTGGCGGGCGACCCGCGCCGCTGGGGCGCCCTGATCGTGCCGGACGACCGCGAGGCGGCGCTGCGGCGGCTCGACGAGGTGCGGCAGGGCCGTTCGGTGACGCACGAGTTCCGGATCCGCCGGCCGGCGGACGGCGCCTTCCGCTGGATCCGCAGCACCGACTTCCCGCTCTTCGGCCCGGAGGAGCGAGTGCAGCGCCTCGCCGGCATCGCCAGCGACGTCACCGAGGCGAAGCAATCGGCCGAGCACCAGGCGGTGCTCCTGGCCGAGCTGCAGCACCGGGTGCGCAACATCATGGCGATGATCCGCTCGGTCACGGCGCGCACGGCGGACACCGCGATGCACGTGCGCGACTACGCGGAGCTCCTGTCGGGGCGGCTGATGGCCCTCGCCCGGACCCAGGCGCTGCTGACCCGGGCGGCGAATCTGGGCGTGGAGGTCGACGCGCTCGTGCGGGCCGAACTCGAGGCCCAGGCCCAGGACCCGGGGCAGTACGACCTCTCCGGCCCGCCCGTGACGCTCGCCCCCAAAGCCGCCGAGGTGCTGTCGCTGGCCGTCCACGAACTCGCGACGAACGCCCTGAAGCACGGGGCCCTGGCGGGGTCCCGGGGGCGGGTCGTCGCGCGCTGGCGCCTGACCCGTCCCGACGGACGGCCCTGGCTGCGGCTCACCTGGTCCGAGACCCGCCCGCCCGAGCCCGACTGGGCGCCGCCCGCCCACCGCGGCTTCGGCACCAGCCTGATCGAGCAGCGGGTCCCCTACGAACTCGGCGGCCGCGGACGCCTCGCGGTCACCCGCGAGGGCGCCGAGGCCAGCATCGAGTTCCCCTTGGGGCCGGCGCCCAGTATCCTCGAAACCGACGCGCCGGTCCGCACGGGCGTCAGCGGAGGTGCCCTCGACATGATCGGTGAGCCCAGCCTCGTCGGGCAGCGCGTCCTGGTGGCGGAGGACGATTTCTTCCTCGCCAGCGACGCGGAAGCCGCCCTGCAGGCCGCCGGTGCCGTGGTGGTGGGACCCTTCCCGCGCGAGGAGGCCGCCCTCGCGGCCCTGCGCGCGGGCGGCGTGACCGCCGCCGTGGTGGACATCAACCTGGGCGCCGGCCCCTCCTTCGAGACGGCCCGCGCGCTCTTCCAGGCCGGCACGCCGTTCATCTTCCTCACCGGCTACGACCAAGCCGTCATCCCGGCCGAGTTCGGGGACGTCGTGCGGCTCCAGAAACCGATCGAGCCGCGGCACATCGTGCGGGCGATCGCGCGGCTCGTCGAGGGCCGCCGCGGCTGACGGCCCCGCGTGGCGCGAAGCCCGAAGGTGGGCGCGGCGGCTCCGGTCAGAGGGTGCCGGGCCGCGCGATCTCGATGTCGCGCGGGTCGGGCACGTAGGCGCACCAGCCGCAGCGCCCGGTCGGCTCGGCCTGGGGCGAGTTCTTCTGGGAGCAGAGCGGGCAGACCTTCAGGAGGATGCGTCCCTGGATGCGGGAGGCGTGGCCGCGCCCCTTGAAGGTGATGGTCTTGGCTTCTGACACGATGGACGGAGGGGATTTGCGCCGGGAGGAGTGCCGGGAACGCTCCCGTCCGATCGGAGTTCGGCCCCCGCGCGCAGCTGACGGTTAAATGGCGGCGGATCCGGCGGCGCCGTCCCGGCGCGAGAGCTTGGCCGATGTGAAAGAAATTAACATTCCTTGGAACAGCTCCGCCCCGCCCTGGGTTCTCCCGCCGAGCAGGTGGCGGACGATGAAACCAAGCTCTGACCCGATCAGCATTGCTGAAGGAAACGATCAGGCGAGCTCTGATCGTCATGCGGAACGGCATTCCGAGACGTCTGTGAGGTCGACTGCAGCGGTAGAGCTGTCGGAGTCCTCCCAGACTATCCCGATTGCGGAAGAAACCGCCCGGATCGACAAGCGCGTGGTCGAGACGGGGCGGGTGCGGGTGCGGACCCACGTCGCGCTGAGCGAGCAGGTGCTGCGCGAGACCCTGCGCAGCGACGCCGTCGGGGTGAGCCGCGTCCCGATCGACCGCGTCATCGCCGAGGGCGAGCCGGCCCCTCAGGTTCGCACCGAGGCGGGGGTGACCATCATCCCCGTCCTGGAAGAGGTCCTCGTGGTCGAGAAGCGCCTCATCCTCAAGGAGGAGGTGCATATCCGCCAGACGACCCGGGGGGAGGACGTGGAGCTCCCCGTCACCCTGCGCCGCCAGCACGCGACCATCGAGCGTCTCCGGCCCGATGGCACCCCCAACCCCGATTCCCCCACGGAGGAGTAGAGTATGTCGCAGACCATCACGGCCCTCTTCGACAGCCGCCGCGAGGCCGAGGCCGCCATCGAGCGCGTCGTCGCGCTCGGCGTGCCCCGCACGAGCATCCGCCTCTCCCCGGAGACGCAGAGCAGCACCACGGCGACGGGCACGTCCTACGACCATCGCCGGGACGAGGGCGGCTTCTGGGCGTCCCTGAAGGACATCTTCATGCCCGACGAGGACCGCTACGCCTACGCCGAGGGCATGAGCCGGGGCGGCACCATGGTGATCGTCACGGCCGAGCCGGGCGATGCCAGCCGGATCGCGGACGTGCTCGAGGGCGCGGGCGCGGTGCACATGGACGAGCGCGAGGCGGCGTGGCGCCGCGAGGGCTGGACCGGCTACCCCGCCGCCGCCTCGGGCACGACCGCGACGGCGCGGGGCGCCACCGCGTCGGGCACCGCGACCGCCCGCACCACCGCGGCGACCGGCGCCGCGACCGCGCGCGGCGGCACGGCGACCGGCGCGACCGTGGGCCGCGACGAGACGATCCCGGTGGCCGAGGAGCGGCTGCGGGTCGGCAAGCGGGTGGCCGAGGCCGGCCGCGTGCGGGTGCGTTCCTACGTGGTCGAGACGCCCGTGCAGGAGCAGGTGGGCCTGCGCGAGGAGCGCGTCCATCTCGAGCGCCGGCCGGTGGACCGGGCGCCGACCCAGGCCGACGAGCGGCTGTTCGCCGAGCGGACGATCGAGGCCGCCGAGCGGGCCGAGGAGGCGGTGGTCTCGAAGGACGTCCGCGTGAAGGAGGAGATCGGGCTGCGCAAGGACGTCGAGCAGCGCACCGAGACCGTCTCCGACAAGGTCCGTCGGACCGAGGTCGAGATCGAGGACGAGCGCGGCAAGGTCACCCGCACCGGCACGACGGACACCCCCACCACGCCGCGGCGCTGACCGGCCCGTTCGCGATCCCGCTTCCCGCCCGGGCCGCGCCACGGCGCGGCCCGGGTGTGGCCGCGCCACAACGGTGCCGCCCGCGCGCGCGCCGACGCCTCGTCCGCTCTGGGCGAGGCGTTTCGCTGCCGTTAACCAGCGTGACAGCACGATGACACGGGCGGCGGGATGAACGGGGATGCGCCACATCCAGGTTGAGGACGGATTGCGCCTGCGCTTTCCGGGGCGGGACGCGAGCTTCCAGGAAGGCGTGGAGATCGGGCTGCTGGTCGCGCAGCTCGCGCAGCAGGGCGGCCGCAGCTTCACGCGCCTGCTCTCGAGCGCCAGCCTCGATCAGGCGCGCAGCGTGGCGCGCGGCTTCGGCTGCGCGATCGAGGTCGTCGCGGAGCAGGACGGGGTGAGCGAGGTGGTGGTCTCCTCCGGGCGGCGCCGGCCCGTCCTGACCGTGGTGCCGGGCGGCCTGCGGACGGCGTAGGAGCCCGCGCGACGGGTTCGGGCGCGAGCGCCGGATCGGACAAGACGCCACCGCTCGGATATCCTCCGCATCGACGCGCGGGAGCGTCCACGGCCATCCGGTCCGCGCGGTCGTCGGCGCCGGCCTCACGGCGAGCTTGACCATTCCCCTGCGTCGCCGGACAACCGAGCCGGGACAGGAGACAGGTCATGATCTCACGCCGGGATATCGCCTCCCTGGTCGGCATGGGCGCCCTCGCCGGGGGAGCGGCGGCCGTGGCCGCGCCAGCCGCCGCCCAGCCGACGGCCGGAGAGACCACCTTCGAGCGCGTCCGCCGCACCCGGAAGCTGCGCATCGGCGCGGTGAACGGCGGCGCCCCCTACTATTACAGGGACCTCGCCAGCGGCCAGTGGAAGGGCTTCTACATCGACATCTGCAAGGCCCTGGCCGACGAGCTCGAATGCGAGCTCGACGTCACCGAGACCACCTGGGGCAACTCCGTCCTCGACCTGCAGGCCGGCAAGACCGACGTGTTCTTCGGCCTGAACCCGACGCCGAAGCGCGCCCTGGTCGTGGACTTCTCGGTCCCGGTCTTCGCCAACGCCTTCACGTTCATCACCCGGAAGGGCTTCGAGAGGAAGACCTGGGCGGAGATGAACGATCCGGCCGTGCGCATCGCGGTCGATGCCGGCTCGTCGCACGACGCGGTGGTGACGCGGCTCGCCCCGAAGGCCCAGATCACCCGGCTCAAGGGGGCGGACGACGCCACCGCCGCCCTCCAGGCCGGGCGGGTCGACGCCCAGTGCCTCGTCTTCATCCTCTCCCTCACCGTCCTCAAGAAGAACCCCGCCCTCGGCCAGTTCACGCTGCCGACGCCGATCTTCTCGACCACCTCGAACGCCGGCTTCCGGCGCGAGGCCGACAAGACGTGGCGCGACTACGTCAGCACCTGGATCGAGTTCAACAAGGGCATGGGCTTCATCCGCTCGGCGATCATCGGCAACCTCGAATCCGCCGGGGTGACCGAGGCCGATTTCCCGCCGGGCGTGTCGATCTGAGCGGCCGGCCCGGGGGCGCGGCATGTACGTGTGGGATTTCGGCGTCCTCTGGGGCTACCGCTGGCTGCTCCTCAACGGGCTCGCCGTGACGGTGGCCTTCACGGCCGGCATCGTCGCCCTCGGTCTCGCCGTCGGCCTCGTCGGCGGGCTCGCCAGCCTGTCGCGCCTCGCTCTCGTGCGCGGCCTCGTCCTCGGCTTCGTGGAGATCTTTCGCTGCACCCCGGTCCTGGTGCAGCTGATCTGGTTCTACTACGCCCTGCCGATCCTCACGGGCCTCGAGATGTCGCCGGTCACGGCCTCGCTCCTCGCCCTGTCCTGCTACGGCGGCTCGTTCTACGCCGAGATCATCCGGGCCGGCATCGTCTCGATCGATGCCGGCCAGGGCGAGGCCGGCGCCGCCCTCGGCATGACCCCGGGCCAGACCATGCGCCGGATCATCCTGCCGCAGGCCTTCCGGCGCATGGTCCCGCCGCTGATGAACCAGTCGATCATCCAGCTCAAGAACACCTCGCTCGTTTCGGTGCTGGCGGTGCCCGACCTCGTCTACCAGGCGCAGGTGGCGGCCCATGACAGCTACCGGCCGCTCGAAACCTACACGGCGGTGGCGGTGGCCTATTTCGTGATCCTGTTCCCGCTGACCGTCCTGGTGCGGATCGGCGAGCGCCGGCTCGGAGCGGGCGCGTGACCGCCGCGCCCAAGATCGAGATCGCCGGGCTGCGCAAGAGCTTCGGAGCCGTTCCGGTGCTGAGGGGGGTCGACCTCGCAGTCCCGGCCGGCGGGGTCGTCGCCCTGATCGGCCCCTCCGGCTCGGGCAAGTCGACGCTCCTGCGCTGCATCAACCTCCTGGTGGTGCCGGATGGCGGGACGATCCGGGTCGGCGAGACGCGCTTCGCCTTCGGGCCCGGCGCGACCCTGCCGGGCGCGAGGCCGCTGGCGGCGTTCCGCGCCCGCACCGGCATGGTCTTCCAGCACTTCAACCTGTTCCCGCACCGGACCGTGCTCGGCAACGTGACCGAGGCGCTCGTCACGGTCCGGCGCCTGCCGAAGCCGGAGGCGGAGGCGCGGGCGATGGCGCAGCTGCGCAAGGTCGGGCTCGCCGAGCGGGCCGCGCAGCATCCGGCCACGCTGTCGGGCGGCCAGAAGCAGCGCGTCGCCATCGCCCGGGCGCTCGCCATGGAGCCCGAGGTGATGCTGTTCGACGAGGCCACCTCCGCCCTCGATCCCGAACGCGTCGGCGAGGTGCTGGGCGTGATCCGGGACCTCGCCGCGGAGGGTATGACGATGGTGCTGGTCACGCACGAGATCGCCTTCGCGCGGGAGGTGGCCGACCGCGTGGTCTTCCTGCGCGACGGCGTCGTGGTCGAGGAGGGCCCCGCCCGCGAGGTCATCGACGCGCCGCGGGATCCCGCCACGCTGAGCTTCCTCGGCCATTTCCACCGAGGGCGCCTGCCCTTCCCGGGGGCGGGCGCGTGACGCCGGCGGTGACCCGCGCCACCCTCGTCACCGGGGCCGCGAGCGGCATCGGCCGGGCGACGGCCCTGCGCCTCGCCGCTCCCGGCGCCGGGCTGCTCCTCGCGACCCGGGCGAATGCGGAGGGGCTCGCCGCCGTCGCGGCGGCGGCCCGCGCCGCGGGGGCGGCCGTCGCGACGCGGATCGCCGACGACGCCGCGCCGGAGACCGCCGCATCCCTCGCCCGGGCGGCGGCGGACGCGTTCGGGCGCCTCGACGCCCTGGTCGCGGTGGCCGGGAGCGCCCGGCGCGGGCGGGTCCTCGACCTTCCGCCCGCCCTGCCCGGGCGCGACGAGGCGGACGCCTTCCTGCGGCTCGTGGCGGCCTGCCGGCCGCTCCTCGCCGCCGCCGCCGCGCCGCGGGCCGTCGCCGTCTCCTCCTTCGTGGCCCACGCGATCCGCCCCGGGCTCACGCCCTTCGCGGCGACGGCGCTCGGCCGGGCGGCGCTGGAGACCGCGGTGCGCCTGCTCGCCCTCGAACTCGCCCCGGAGGGGATCTGCGTGAACGCGGTCGCGCCCGGGCTGATCGCCAAGGACGACCCGGCCGCCGGCAAGCTCGGGGCGGAGGCGAGGGCGCGGACCATCGCGGCCGTGCCGCTCGGGCGC
The DNA here is from genome assembly GCF_000019365.1 of Methylobacterium sp. 4-46. Lineage (GTDB taxonomy): Bacteria > Pseudomonadota > Alphaproteobacteria > Rhizobiales > Beijerinckiaceae > Methylobacterium. Next base: position 4,053,898 of record NC_010511.1, read on the forward strand.
GTCGGGCGGCCCGACGAGGTCGCGGCCGTGCTCGCCTTCCTGGCCTCGGAGGCCGCCTCCTACGTCACCGGGCAGGTCTGGCACGTCGATGGAGGCTTGGCGTGAGCGCGCCCGTGATCGACCGCATGCGGCTGTTCCCGATCGAGAGCCCGATCCGCATGGCCCGGCTGCAGGGCGTCGGGACCGTCGAGGGCGCGGTCACGCGCGTCCTCCTCGACCTCACCGCCAGCGACGGCGTGGTCGGCTGGGGTGAGGCGGCGCCCTGGGCGGTCTTCACCGGCACGCCCGAGGCCGCCTTCGCGGCCCTCGACCGCTACCTGCGCCCGCTGGTGCTCGGCGCGCCCGTGCGGCGCATCCGGGCCCTCGGCGCGGCGATGGACCGGGCCCTGGTCGGCCATGCCGAGGCCAAGCTCGCGGTCGAGACGGCCCTGTTCGACATCCTCGGCCGCCAATCCGGGCTCTCGGTGGCGGACCTGCTCGGGGGCCGCGTCCGCGACACGATCCCGCTCTCCTTCTCCATCGCCGATCCCGACTTCGCCGCCGATCTCGACCGGATGCGGGCCATGGTCCCGGCCGGCGCCCGCATCGTCAAGGTCAAGACCGGCATGCGGGAGCACCGCCGGGAGATGGCGCGGCTGGAGGCGATCCGGGCCGAGTTCGGCGCCGCCCTCGACCTGCGCGTCGACGACAACCAGGCCCTCGCGCCCTTCGGGGCGATCCGGCTGCTGCGCGACGTCGAGACGCTGGCGCCGACCTTCATCGAGCAGCCGGTCGCCCGCGGCCACCTCGCCGCGATGACCTCCCTGGCGGCCGCCCTCGACACCCCGATCCTGGCCGACGAGAGCTGCTTCGACGCGAGCGACCTCGCGCAGATCGTGCGGCTCGGCGCGGCGGACGCGATCTCGGTCAAGCTGATGAAGACCGGCGGCCTGCTCAAGGCGCAGGGGCTGATGGCGCTCGCCGACGCGGCAGGCCTGCCCGGCTACGGCGGCACGCTGTGGGAGGGCGGCGTCGCGCTCGCGGCCGGGACCCAGTTCATCGCCGCGACCCCGGGCGTCTCGCTCGGATGCGAGTTCTACATGCCCCACCACGTCCTCATCGAGGACGTGCTGGAGACGCGGGTGGAGAATCGCGGCGGCGAGGTCGTCGTGCCGGACGGCCCGGGCCTCGGCATCACCGTGTCGGAGCACGCGGTGCGGGCGAATGCCCGCGTGCGCGCGCAGGCCTGAGCGCGCGATGTCCCTCCACGTCGCCGTCATCGGCGCCGGCATCGTGGGTGCGGCGACCGCCCTCGACCTCGTGCGCGCCGGCTGCCGGGTCACGCTGATCGAGCCGGGCGAGCCCGGCGGCGCGCAGGCGGCGAGCTACGGCAACGGCGCCTGGATCAGCCCCGGCTCGATCGTGCCGATGGCGCTGCCGGGGACCTGGCGCAGGGTGCCGGGCTACCTCCTCGACCCGGCCGGCCCGCTGACGATCCGCTGGGCCGACCTGCCCCGTCTCGCGCCCTGGCTGGCGCGCTTCCTCCTCGCCGGGCGGAGCGTGGCGGCGGTGGAGCGGACGGCGCGGGCCCTGGCGCCGCTCCTGGCGGACGCGCCCTCCCGCCACGCGGCCCTGGCCGCCGGGATCGGCCGGCCCGACCTGATCCGGCGCGAGGGGCTGCTCTACGCCTATCCGGACCGCGCCGCCTTCGCGGCGGAGGCCCTGGCCTGGCGGCTGCGCCGCGACAACGGCCTGTCCTGGGTCGAACTCGGCCCCGAGGACCTGTCCCGGCGCGTGCCCTGCCTGTCCGGGCGCTACGGCTTCGGCGTCCTGATCGAGGAGGGCGCCCACTGCGTCGATCCGGGCGGCTACGTCGCGGCCCTGGTCGCCGAGGCGGTCGCGCGGGGCGCCGTCCTCGCCCGGATCGCGGCGCGGGATTTCCGCGTCGCGGCGGGCCGCCTGCGGGCCGTGATGACCGAGGCGGGCGAGATCCCCTGCGATCGGGCGGTGATCGCCGCGGGGATCGGGGCGGGGCGCCTCGCGCGCCTCGCCGGCGACCGGGTGCCGCTCGCGAGCGAGCGCGGCTACCACGTGGTGGTGCCCGCGCCGCGCGCGGCCCCGCGCATCCCGATCATGCCGAGCGACGGCCGGATGGCGAACACCTTGACGACGCAGGGCCTGCGCCTCGCCGGACAGGTGGAGCTCGCCCGCGTCGAGGCGGCGCCGGACTGGCGCCGGGCCGCGATCCTGCTGCGCCACGCGAACGCCGCCTATCCGGACCTGCGCGCCACGCCGGAGGAGAGCGCGCGCTGGATGGGGCATCGCCCCTCCACTCCCGACGGCCTGCCGGTGATCGGCCCCGCCTCTTCCACGCCCGACATCGTGCACGCCTTCGGGCACGGCCATGTCGGGCTGGCCGCCGGGCCGATCACCGGCCGGGCCGCCGGCGCCCTCGCCCGCGGCGCGGCGCCCCCGCTCGACATCGGTCCCTACGCGGCGCGGCGCTTCCGCCGCTGGCCGGGGGCCTGATCCGGGATCCGCTCGATCGAAGCGGGTCCCGGATCCGGCGCCCGCGCGGCGCCTGAGCGCGGCGCTTGAGCGACGCCGACACCCGCATGGCGAACCAATCAAACGGATGGCGTATGAGGCGCGGGCGGCGAGCCGGCCGGTTTGCGTCCTCGCGCTCCCCGCCTGCCGGGCCCGTCTCCGGCCCGCGCGATTGAGCCAGCGGGGCGGGGGAGATCCGGGGCAGCGGGGCGCGTCCCTCCGGCGAGTGCGAGGATGAGCGGCGCGCCGTCCCGTGGGCGGGCCGTCGCCACCCAGGATCGGGCCGCCGTCCTACTCCGCCGCCACCCGCAGGGCGGGCGCGGCGGCGAAGCCGGCCTTGCCCGCATAGCCGCTGACGATCGCCTGACGCTCGGCGTGGCTCATCACCGCGTCGATCGCCGAGAAGCCCGCCGGGGCGCGCTTCTCCACCTCGTCGATCACCCGCTCGGGGCCGCCCTTGCGGTTGAGGAGCACGATCTCGGCCGTCTTCGGCCGGCGCTCGGCCTCGTAGGCCAGGAGCGCCTGGGCCGGGTGCTCGGCCCGGGCGAGCGCGTCGGCGAGCGCCCGCGCGTCCAGGATGGCCTGCGAGGCGCCGTTCGAGCCGACCGGGTACATCGGATGGGCCGCGTCCCCGAGCAGGGTGACTCGCCCGTGCGTCCAGCGCGGCAGCGGGTCGCGGTCGCACATCGGGTACTCGAAGGCCTGGGGCGTGGCCTCGACCAGCCCGGAAAAATCGAAATCCGGGAGCGTGAAGCGGCGCGCGAAGGGCAGCACCGTCGCGCGCTGGGCCGGGCGCGACCAGCTCTCCTTCGGGGGCGGCGAGACGCGCCCGTCCGCCACCTTGGCGAGCACGACCCAGTTCATCAGCTGGCGCCCGTCCTCGGCCTCGGCGATCGGGTAGAGCACGCACTTGCCGCCCATGCCGCCGCCGATCGCCATGGTGCGCCCGTCGCCCCAGGGGGCCCAGGGCGCGGCGCCCCGCCACATCAGCACGCCGTTCCAGCAGGGCGGCCCCTCGTCCGGGTAGAAGCGGCGGCGGGCGACCGAGTGGATCCCGTCCGCCGCGATCAGCACGTCGGCCCGCACCGTGCGCCCGGCCCCGCCCCGCACCGCGTCGGTGAAATGCGCCGTGACCCCGCCCTCGTCCTCCAGGAAGCCGGACAGCGCGAGGCCAGTGCGCACGGCCTCCCCGCCCAGGCGCTCCCGCACGGCCGCGTCCAGCACGCCCTGGAGGCGCCCGCGATGGATCGAGAATTGCGGCACCGGATGGCCCGCATGGGTGCCGCGCAGCTCGCGCCAGACCTCCTGGCCCTGGCGGTTGTAGTAGCGCAATTCCCGGGTGCGGATCGCCACCCGGTCGAGGGCGGCGAGCAGGCCGAGATCGGCGAGTTCGCGGATCGCGTGCGGCAGGGTGTTGATGCCGACCCCGACCTCGCGCACCTGCGCGGCCTGCTCGTAGATCTCGGCCCGGATGCCGCGCCGGTGCAGCATCAGGGCGGTGGCGAACCCGCCGATCCCGGCGCCGACGATGACGACGCGCATGGCCTCACTCCGCCTCGGGCGGGGGCAGGAAATCGACCTCGTGCTGGGCGGAGATCGCCGCGAGGTCGGCCGGGGCGGCGTTCGGCCCGAGATTGTGCAGGGCCCAGAACAGGTCGTAGAGGCGGCGCGACGGCGCGACCCAGAATAGGCACTTCACGTCCGCGTCGCCGCGGTTGAACAGGCCGTGCGGGACGCCGCGAGGCAGGCGGATCGTGTCGCCGGGCTCGGCGAGGCCGGGCTCGCCGTTCAGCTCCAGGCTGAGCCGGCCCTGCAGCATGTAGACGAACTCGTCCTGGGTCGGGTGGATGTGCGGCGGCACGAAGGTGCCGGGGGGCAGCGTCGCGTGCCAGCCGAAGGAGGCCTCCGAGAGCTGCTTGGGCACGTAGGTCTGGCCGAGGATGTTCCAGCGGATTCCCTCGATGCCCTCGCCGGCCCGGGTCACGCCTGCGGTCATGGCCGTCATGATTCGTCCTCCCTGTCCGTCCGCCGGTCCCGCCGCGCGCCCGGACGCCGCGGCCCCCGGATCGCGGGGCCGCCGCAACCCCACCGCGACCGGGTGGCCGCCGTCAAGCGGTCGCGGCGGGCTGATCACATGTCCGGCGGCTCACACGTGCAGGAAGCGGTCCTTCACCTCGGGGCTGCGCGCCAGCGCCGCGCTGGTGCCGGTCCAGGCGACGCGGCCCTTCTCGATCACCACGTGGCGGTCGGCGAGGCGGGTGAGCGCCTCGACGTTCTTGTCGATCACCAGGATCGCCGCGCCCTCGTCCCGGATCGCCCGCAGGCAGGCCCAGATCTCCTCGCGGATCAGGGGCGCCAGCCCCTCGGTCGCCTCGTCGAGCACCACGAGGCGCGGATTCGTCATCAGGGCGCGGCCGATCGCCAGCATCTGCTGCTCGCCCCCCGAGAGATCGTTGCCGCCGTGGTGCCGCCGCTCCTTCAGGCGCGGAAACAGCCGGTAGACCGTCGCCAGCGTCCACGGGGCGGGGCCCCGCGCCGGCCTGCGGTGGGTGGCGACGAGGTTCTCCTCCACCGAGAGGGTCGGGAAGACCTGCCGGCCCTCCGGGACCAGCCCGAGGCCGCGCCGGGCGATGAGGTGGGACGGGCGCCCGGCCATGTCCTCGCCGTCGATCAGCACCCGGCCCGCCCGCGGCGTCAGCAGCCCGAAGAGCGAGCGGACGATCGTGGTCTTGCCCATGCCGTTGCGGCCGAGCAGTGTCACGGCCTCGCCGGGCCCGACCGCGAGGTCGATGCCGAACAGCACGCGGGATTCGCCGTAGGCGCTCTCCAGCCCCTCGACGCGCAGCATCAGGCCGCCTCCTCGCCCAGATAGGCCGCGCGCACGACCGGGTCGGCCCGCACCGCCGCGGGGGCGCCGCTCGCCACCACGCGGCCGTCGACCAGCACGCTGATCCGGTCGGCGAGGGCGAAGACCGCCTCCATGTCGTGCTCGATCAGCACGATCGTGTGCGTCGCGCGCAGGTCGCGCAGGAGCCGCACCAGGGCGGCGGATTCCTCCGCGCCGGTGCCGGCGAGCGGCTCGTCGAGGAGGAGGAGGCGCGCCCCGGTGGCGAGCGCCACCGCGATCTCGAGCTGGCGCTTCTCGCCGTGCGACAGGCTCCCGGCCCGCCGCGCGGCCCGGTCGGCGAGGCCGACCCGGGCGAGGGCCGCCGCCGCCTCCTGGTTGAGCGCCGCCTCGCGGCCCGCCGCGCCGAAGAAGCGGAAGCTCGACCCGGCCCGCGCCTGCACGGCGAGGGCGGCGTTCTCCAGCACCGTGAAGCCGTCGAGCAGCGAGGTGATCTGGAACGAGCGCGCGAGGCCGCGGCGCACGCGGCCGACCATCGGGAGGCGCGTGACGTCCTCCCCGGCGAAGAGCACCGTGCCGCCGTCGCTGCGCAGGCGCCCGGAGAGCTGGTGGATCAGGGTCGTCTTGCCGGCGCCGTTCGGCCCGATGATGGCGTGGATCTCGCCCGCCGCCACGTCGAGGCTGACGTCGTCGGTGACGCGCAGCGCCCCGTAGGACTTGCGCAGGTGGCGGACGCGCAGGAGCGGGCTCACGGCCGGCCTCCGCGGCCGGGAACGAGGCCCGCGAGGCCTCCGCGGCCGAGGAGCACGCTCGCGACCAGGATCAGGCCGAGGCCGAGCCGCCAATGCTCGGAATGCCGCGCCAGCACCTCCTCCAGCGCGATCAGCGCCGCCGCCCCGACCACCGGCCCGACCAGGGTGCCCCGGCCGCCGAGCACCACCATGACGATGAGTTCGCCCGAGCGCTGCCAGCTCATGTAGGCGGGCGAGACGAACTCGGCCTGGTTGGCGAGCAGCACGCCGGCGAGGCCCGCCAGCGCCCCCGCCAGGCCGTAGGCGGTGAGCCGGTAGGGGAAGGCCGGGAAGCCGATCGCCTCCATGCGGGTCGGGTTGTCGCGCGTGCCGCGCAGCACCCGGCCGAAGCGCGAGCCCGCCACCCGCCGCAGGCCGAGGAGGGCGCCGGCCATGACCGCGAGGGCGGCGTAGAACAGGGCCTCGTCCCCGTCGAGGAGCGGGCGGCCGAACAGGGTCGAGCGCCGCGACAGGGCCATCCCGTCGTCCCCGCCATAGGCCGCGAGCGAGACCGCCAGGAAATACGCCATCTGCCCGAAGGCGAGCGTGATCATGATGAAGTAGACGCCGCGCGTGCGCAGCGCGATCGCCCCGGTGACGAGGGCGAAGAGCCCGCAGGACGCGACCGCGGCCGGCACCTGGAGGGCGAGGTCGCGCAGGCCGTGCGCGTCGAGGATGCCGAGCGCGGTGGCGCCGATGCCCAGGAAGGCCGCGTGCCCGAACGAGACGAGGCCGCCCAGGCCGAGCACGAGGTCGAGGGAGAGGGCGGCGAGCCCGAAGATCAGCATGCGGGTCGCCGTCGCGGTCAGGAAGGGCAGGCCGAGCGCCTGCGCGGCGGGCGGGACGAGCGCGAAGGCGGCGAGCAGGGCGAGCGCCGCGAGGCCGGACCGCGACGGGCGAAGCCGCCCGCCCCCGCCGGTCCGCGCGGCGAGCCGCGCGCCGAGTGAGGGGGCGCCGCTCATCGGCCGCGCGCCGGGAACAGGCCGGCCGGGCGGAAGGCCAGCACGCCCGCCATCAGGATGTAGGTCAGCATCGGGGCCAGCGTCCGCCCGGTCTGGGCCGCCGCCGAGGCCTCCATCAGGCTGCGCAGCAGGATCGGCCCGAAGCTGCGCCCGAGCTGGTCGGCGAGGCCGACGATCAGGCTCGCCACGAAGGCGCCCCGCACCGAGCCGACCCCGCCGATCACGATGACCACGAAGGTCAGGATCAGCACGGAATCCCCCATGCCGGGATCGACCGAGAGGATCGGCGCCACCATGGCGCCGGCGAAGCCGGCCAGCACGGCGCCGAGCCCGAAGACGAGCCGGAACAGGCGCCGGACGTCGACCCCGAGGGCCGCCACGATCGGCCCGTGCGTGGCCCCGGCGCGCAGCTGCATGCCGAGCCGCGTGCGGTGGACCAGGAGGTGCAGGAGGAGGGCGGCGGCGAGCCCCGCCGCGATGATCGCCACCCGGTAGAGCGGGTAGCGCAGCGTGCCGGTGAGCGGCACCGCGCCCGACAGGGCCTCGGGCAGGGCCACGCTCATCGGGGCGTTGCCCCACAGGATCCGCACCCCCTCGTTGAGGATGAGGATCAGCCCGAAGGTGGCGAGCACCTGGTCGAGGTGGTCGCGCTCGTAGAGGTGGCGGATCACCAGCGCCTCCACGAGGAGGCCGAAGGCCAGGGAGGCGGGCAGGGCGAGGAGGAGGCCGAGCCCGAAACTGCCCGTGAGGCCGGCCAGCGTCGCGGCGAGGTAGGCGCCCACCATGTAGAGCGCCCCGTGCGCGAGGTTGATCAGGTCCATCACGCCGAAGACCAGCGTCAGCCCCGCCGCCACGAGGAACAGCAGGATGCCGAGCTGCACGCCGTTCAGCGCCTGGATCAGGAACAGGTTCAGCATCGCCCCGTCACATCTTGCACTCGGCGGCGTAGGCGTCGCGGTAGTCCGAGAAGATCTTCTCGACGATTTGGGTCTCGTACTTGCCGTCGGGGCGCTTGGCGGCGCGGACGAGGTAGAAGTCCTGGATTGGGAAGTGGTTGTTGCCGATCCGGAATCGGCCGCGCAGCGACGGGAACTCGGCCGCCTTGAGGCCGGCGCGCAGCGCGTCCCTGTCCTTCAGGTTGCCCTTGGCGGCCCTGACGGCGCTGTCGATCATCTGGGCGGCGTCGTAGGCCTGCATGGCGTAGGTGCCGGGCACGCGGCCATACGCCTTCTCGTAGGCGGCCACGAAGGCCTTGGATTGCGGGTTGTCGAGGTCGGGCGCCCAGTTGGCGCCGCCGTAGAAGCCGACCGCGGCGTCCTTCTGGGCCGGCAGCGTGCTCTCGTCGACCGTGAAGGCGGAGAGGAACGGGATCTGGGCGAGGCCCGCCTGCCGGTACTGCCGCACGAGATTGACGCCCATGCCGCCCGGCATGAAGGCGAAGACCGCGTCCGGGCTGGCGGCCGCGATCTGCGCCAGCTCGCCCGAGAAGTCGAGCTGGCCCAGCGGGGTGAACATCTCGCTCACCACCTCGCCCTTGTAGGAGCGCTTGAAGCCGGCCAGCGAATCCTTGCCGGCCTGGTAGTTCGGGGCGAGGAGGACGAGGCGCTTGTAGCCCTTGTCCTGCGCGACCTTGCCCAGGACCTCGTGGACTTGGTCGTTCTGGTAGGAGGAGACGAACAGGTTCGGGTTGCACTCGGACCCGGCGTAGTTCGAGGTGCCGGCATTGGGGCTGATCAGGAAGGCGCCCGATTCGGTGACCGGCCGCACGATCGCCCGCAGCACGTTCGAGAAGGTCGGGCCGACCACGAAATCGACCCGGTCGCGCCGCGCGAAGTCCCGCGCCCGGTTGGCGGCGACGTCGGGCTTGAGCTCGTCGTCGACCACCAGCACCTCGGTGTCGAGGCCGCCGAGCTTCCGGCCCATGGTCTCGAGCGCGAGCAGGAACCCGTCGCGCCCCTGCTCGCCGAGCACCGCCGAGGGGCCGCTCAGGGTGAACATCAGGCCGACGCGCAGCTTGCCGTCCTCGCCCGGCTCGGCGCGGGCCGGCGCCGTGAGGAGGGCGGCGAGGAGACAGGCCCCGAGACCCTGGATCGCGACCCTGCCGATCGGCTTCATGTGCGTGTGTCCCCCATGCGTGAGCGCGGCCGCACTCTCCGGCGTGGCGGTCCGGAAGTCGAGTCGGTGCGGGCGCGTTCGCGCGCAGGACGAGGGGCGCGGCGGCCGAGCGGCCCATGCCCCCGGGCGAACCATGCCCCCGGGCGGTCCGCCCCTACGCGTGCGAATAGTGCAGGTCGTAGATCTCCGCCACCTCGGCGTCCCAGGACACGGCGGGCGGCGCGACCTTGCGCACGAGGCAGCTCGAACTCAGGAAGGCCGGCTGCCGGTCGATGCCGGCGATCGGCCCGGCGCCGGAGAAGCTCGGCACCGTGAAGCCTTCGAGCCCCATCTCGGTCTCGACCACCTCGAAGCCGGTGTGCCGGTTGAACAGGCCGCGCCACGCATTGTCGGAGAAGCGCCAGAAGTCCCACGGCGCCTCGTGCAGCGGCCAGGCCTGGTGCGAGCCGATATAGGCGAGGCCGCCGTCGGTCAGCACGCGGTTGAGTTCGAGGGCGGCCTTCCAGGGCATCAGCAGGTGCTCGAAGACCGAGACCGAGAACGCGAAGTCGAAGCGCCGGTCGAGGACGCGCGACAGGTGGTGGGCGTCGCCGACCACGTCGACGTTGGGCCCGGCCAGGATGTCCATGCCCGTATAGGCGACGCTCGCCGGGAAGAGAGTGCGGTAGACGTGGCCGCTGCGCGCCCGGGCGCCGATCTCCAGGAGCGAGCCGCCCCGCTCGGCGACCAGGTCGACGAATTTCGGGAGCAGCCGGCCGCGGTTGCGGTCCGCGTAGGCGGTCAGCGGGACGACGTCGCGGAAGCCGAACCGGATCGCGACCCGCTCCGGATCCGGCTCCGGCAGGGTGGTCACGGCGGCGAGCCGGAAGCCCCAGCGGGCGGCCCGCTTGCCGAAGGCGGCGACGACGTCGGGGCGCTCGATCGCCTGGAAGGCGCTGGCGAGCGGCCGGCCGTCGTACAGGATCCGCGGCCGGCGCCCGGTCGTCCAGCCGGACGCGATGACGATGCCGCGGGCGATCGTGAACGTGTCGAGGGCTCTGCCCATGGGGGATGCTCGCCTTTCAGGGCCGGTGCCGGCTCGTCCGGACGCGGCCCGCTTGCCGGCGCTCCCCGCCGCCGTCAAGCGAGGGCGGCCGGCTCCCTCCCGGCGCGGCGCGCCCTAGATCCTGGCCGACCCGGGGTCGCGCCCCTCGCGGAGCCCCGCTCGCCCAGCCCAGGAGGCCGCGCCATGCGCGCCCGCTTCGCCGCGCTCGAGACGCGCCGCCCCGCTTCCCGCCCGCTCCGGGCCGCCGCCTCCCTCGGCCTCGCGCTCGCCGCGGCCGTCCCGGCGCTCGCGGCCGAGGGCGCCTGCCCGGGACCCAATGCCGGGCTCTCCCTGCCGCCGGGCTTCTGCGCCACGGTCTTCGCGGACGATCTCGGCCATGTCCGCCAGATGGCGGTGGCGCCCGACGGCACGCTCTACGCCAATACTTGGAGCGGGTCCTACTACAAGACCGCCGCGCCCCCGGGCGGCTTCCTGCTCGCCCTGCGGGACCGCACCGGGACCGGGAAGGCCGACGCGGTCGAGCGCTTCGGCGAGAGCGCGGCCGAGGGCGGGCACGGCGGCACCGGCCTCGCCCTGTTCGAGGGCGCCGTCTACGCGGAGAGCAACGACCGCATCCTGCGCTACCCGCTCGCGCCGGGGGACCTCGCGCCGACGGCGAAGGCCGAATTGGTCGTCTCCGGCCTGCCGCTCGGCGGCGACCACCCGATGCACCCCTTCGCGATCACGCCGCAGGGCGACCTCCTCGTCGATCTCGGCTCGGCCACCAATGCCTGCGAGGTGAGGAACCGCATGCCGGGCTCGCGCGGCCACGCCCCCTGCACCGAGAAGGAGACGCGGGCCGGGATCTGGCGCTACGACGCGCGCCGGACCGGCCAGACCTTCTCGCCCGCCGAGCGCTACGCCACGGGCCTGCGCAACGCCGAGGGCTTCGCCCTCGACGCCGAGGGCCGCGTCCTCGTCACCCAGCACGGCCGCGACCAGCTGCACGAGAACTGGCCGGCGCTCTACACCGCCCGGCAGGGATTCGAGCTGCCGGCCGAGGAGGTGGTCGAGCTCAAGGCCGGCGCCGATTACGGCTGGCCCGAATGCTACTACGATGCCGAGCAGAGGAAGCTCGTCCTCGCTCCCGAATACGGCGGCGACGGCGGCAGGAAGGTCGGGCTCTGCGCCGACCGCCAGGGGCCGGTCGCGGCCTTCCCGGCCCATTGGGCGCCCAACGACATGAAGATCTACCTCGCGGCGGGGCCGAAGGCCTTCCCGTCCGCCTATCGGGGCGGTGCGCTCATCGCCTTCCACGGCTCCTGGAACCGCGCCCCCGGGCCGCAGGGCGGCTACAACGTGGTGTTCCAGCCCCTCAGGGACGGCAGGGCCGCCGGGCCGTTCGCGGTCTTCGCGGACGGGTTCGCGGGCGCGGTCAAGGAGCCGGGCCGGGCGCAGTTCCGGCCGACCGGCCTCGCGGTCGCCCCGGACGGGGCGCTGTACATCTCCGACGACGTCCGCGGCCGGATCTGGCGCGTCACCTACCAGGGCGGCAATCCGCAGGCGGCGATCGCCGCCGCCCCGGAGGCCAGGCCGGCCGCCAGGGGCTCGCGGGCGGAGCTTCCCCCCGAGGGCATCCACCCGGATGCGGGGCGCGAGGCCGCCTCCCTGCCGGTGCCCGAGGGGGCGACGCGCGAGGAGGTGGCGCGCGGGGCGCGGATCTTCGTGGGGGAGATCGGTGGGGCGACCTGCGGCGGCTGCCACGGCTCGGACGCCAAGGGCTCGCCGATCGGACCCGACCTCACCGACCATGAGTGGGTGTGGAGCGACGGCAGCCTCGCGGGCATCACCCGCACGATCGCGAGCGGCGTGCCCGAGCCCAGGAAGCACGGCGGCGCGATGCCGCCGATGGGCGGGGTCGCGCTCTCGGAGCAGGACCTCAGGGCCGTCGCGGCCTATGTCTGGGCGGTGGGGCACCGCTGAGCCCCGCCGCCTGCCCGCAGAGCCCGTGAGACGGAGACCCGCCATGCGCGCCATCAGGATCGGAGCCCGAGGAGGCCTCGACGCGCTCGAAGCCGTCGACCTGCCGGAGCCCGGCGAGCCCGGACCCGGCCAGATCCGGGTGCGGCTGCGGGCGAGTTCGCTCAATTACCACGATTACGGCGTGGCCCGGGCGACCGATGGCCGCTTCGCCGGCCGCATCCCGCTCTCGGACGGCGCCGGCGAGGTCGAGGCGGTGGGCGAGGGCGTCGCCGAATTCGCGCCCGGGGACGCGGTCGTGTCCTGCTTCTTCCCGCTCTGGCAGGACGGCCCGGCGGAGGTCGGGGACTTCTCCACCGTGCCGGGCGACGGCGTCGACGGCTACGCCCGCGAGGCTTTGGTGCGGCCCGCGACCTGGTTCACGCGCGCGCCTGCCGGCTACAGCCACGCCGAGGCCGCGACGCTGACCACCGCGGGGCTCACCGCGTGGCGGGCGCTCGTGGTCGATGGCGGGCTCAAGGCCGGGGACAGCGTGCTGGTGCTCGGCACCGGCGGCGTCTCGATCTTCGCGCTCCAGATCGCCAAGGCGATGGGCGCCACCGTGATCGCCACCTCCTCGTCGGACGAGAAGCTCGCCCGGGCGCGGGCGCTCGGGGCCGACCACCTCGTCAATTACCGCGCCGAGCCGCACTGGGGCGAGGCGGTCCGGCGCCTCACGGGCGGGCGCGGCGTCGACCACGTCGTCGAGGTCGGCGGGCCGGGCACGCTGCCGCAATCGATCGCGGCCGTGCGCGTGGGCGGCCACATCTCGCTGATCGGCGTGCTCACCGGGCGCGGCGGCGAGGTGCCGACCGCGGCGCTGATGGCCAAGCAGGCCCGGCTGCAGGGGCTGATCGTCGGCAGCCGGCGCCACCAGCAGGATTTCGTGCGCGCCCTCGACGCGACGGGCCTGCGGCCGGTGATCGACCGCAGCTTCCCCCTGGAGGCGCTGGCGGAGGCGTTCCGGCACGAGGAATCCGGTGCGCATCTCGGCAAGATCTGCATCGCCATCGGGGCGCCGGTTTGACAGCGGCGCCCCCGCGGGCGCACGCCGCTCCCCCGAGACCCGACCCCGGAGCCGCCATGAGAGCCGAAGACCTCGCCCCCTATGCCGGTCAGGCGCTCGCCGAGGCCGTGCTCCCGGACCTGCCGAACTACGTGCGCGGCAAGGTGCGGGACAATTACGACCTGCCCGACGGGCGGCGCATCCTGATCAGCAGCGACCGGATCAGCGCCTTCGATCGCATCCTGGCGGCGATCCCCCTCAAGGGGCAGGTTCTGACCCAGACGGCGCGCTTCTGGTTCGAGGCGACCCGCGACC